>JAMFST010000342.1 GCA_026225435.1 Labilithrix luteola | reverse complement strand
GCGTTCGCCACCGGCACCGCGTCGGCGTTGAGCCCCTCGTGCGAGACGACCTTCACCGCGTCGTAGCGCTGGTCGACGCGCGGCTTGAACAGCTGCAGCGGCAGCCGCGCGAGCTTCGCGCGCTTGATGCGGCGGAGCAGCTCCTCGGTCTTGCCGCTGAACATCGAGCCACAGACTACTTCCACGCACCCGTGCACTCCGGTCGGATGCGCCATCCGCGCCAGGTGCTCGCCGTGTTCCACCATGGGCCCCGTCTAGCCGATCTGCGGGCAAAACGCGCGACAGCCGCGCCCCACGCCGTCGCGCGATCCACCGACAGCGGCGCCCGTGTCGGACACGATTCGGCTGTCCATCCGAGCCCGGTAGACGAGCCAACGGACGATGCTAGGATTGTCTCGTGGACGTGGTTCTCCGGAAGCTCGGGAAGGGCTCGCGCGCGGTCTCGGGTCGACTCGTGAGAGCGCCACGCAAGGGCTCCGTGGTCGTCATCGAGTTTCCGGACGGCATGCACGAGTACGTGACCACGCCGGTCAAGCGGGTGCTCCGTCTCGCGGGCCGCGAGGTCTTCTACATCGAGACGATCAACAGCCGCTACCGGCTGGAAGTCCGCAGTCGGCAAGACGCCGTCGCCGAATCCACGGGCTGAGCCGCTGCGCCTGGGCCTGGGCCTGCTGGTTTCGCGGTCGACACCACAAAAGCGAGCCGCAGCGCCGAGGAGCTAGCCTCGCGCTGCGTTGCTACATCGCTCAGTCGTCGTTCAGACGGCGGCTGCGGCCTTCGGCGCGGCCGACTTCTTGGCGGACTTCTTCGCGGGGGAAGCCGACTTCTTGGCGGCCGAGGGCGCACGAAGACGGGCGAGCTTCTCCTTCTTCTTCGTCTGAGCCTTGCGGCGCTTCATCTTCTGCGAGTTGCGACGGTCGAACTTTCCCATGAGGGGCGGCACCGTGCCTCGGATCGCCCGTGGCTGGCAACCGAATTCTTGGCCCCGTCCTCCCGCGGCTGGCTTAGTCGGGCCATGCGCAGCACCGTCCGACTCGCCAGCCTCGCTCTCGCCGGCACTCTCGCCTTCACCGTGATCGGCTGCCTGGGACAGACCGGCGGCGCCTCGGCGCAGCAGATTGCCACCGACTTCACCAACAATCTCCGCTTCGGACGCATGGAGCTCGCCGCCGAGTCGATCGCCCCGGGCGAGAAGAACCAGGCCGCCTTCGTGGAGCACCACAAGGCCTGGGGCAGCCGCATCCGCGTCGCCGATGCCGAGCTCATCGGCATCAAGATGGTGAAGAAGGACGAGGAGGCGGACGTCTCCGTGCGCGTCTCCTGGTTCCGTCTCGACGAGGAGGAGCTGAAGCTCACCACCATCAAGCAGAAGTGGACCAGCAAGTTCGGCGGCTGGCGCCTGGCGAGCGAGACCCGCTCCGACGGCGACGTCGGCCTCCTCGGCGAGAAGGTCGAGCAGCCGGACAACGTCCCGCCGAGCGAGAACGTCCACTTCGCCACCATCCGCCTCGGCCAGAACTGACCTTCGCGCCGCGCGGTCAGAAGGGGACTGCGGCGACGAAGTAGACCTTGTCGAGCCCTTCGCTCGCCCAGCCGTGGGCGTACCCGAGGCGGAAGGTCATGTCGATCACGTACCCGAAGGTGAAGTCGAACCACAGCTCGGCGCCGCTGCCCGTCTTGAACTCCGCGGTCTCCGGCGTGTTGAACGCGCTGCCGTAGTCGACGAACAGGTTCCCGTTCACCCGCTGGAGGAAGATCGGCAGCGTCGACGGCCCGTGCTCGAAGTTGAGGATGGGGAAGCGGTACTCGGCGTTGAAGAGCGCGTAGTACGCGCCGCTCTCGGCGACCACGGGGTAGCCGCGCAGGAGGATGCCCCCCTGCACGATGGTATTTTGTACAGAAGTGATGACCGGCTCGTCGACGAAGCCGCCGACGTAGAAGGCGCCCCGCCCGGGGAAGTCGCCGCCGCTCACGCCTCCCCCGGCGTGGAGCGCGAGCACGTGGTTCCGCAGCCAGGGCATCGGCTGGTAGAACTGCGCGTTCACGCTGGCGTCGTACCCATGGTAGTCGCTCGCCAGCGCCGGGTCGGTGAGATCGAAGTTGGCGCTGAGGCCGAGCCCGCGCTCGGGCGAGACGCTCCACACGTACTGCTCGACGCTCGAGTACGACCAGCCGAGGTGCAGCGCGCCGACGAAGCCCGCCGTGGGGATGGTGGGGATGTTGTACGGATCGAAGGCGCTCTTCGGCAGCTGGAAGTCGAAGCCGACGCGCTGGAAGCTGTATGTCAGGTTGACGCTCTGCGAGTCGAACGGATGGTTGATGGGGACGGTGATCGACGCGCTCCCCCCGACCGATTCCTGCGTCACCGTCGGCTGGAAAGACCCGGCACCGAACCCTCCGCGGGCGGAGAGCGAGCGATACACCCCGAGCCCCACGTCGAAGGGGAGGCGGCTGTACGTGTAGCTGAGCGCACCCTGGAAGCCGGGCTTGTCGAAGGCCGAGGTGATGTTGCCGGTGAGCGAGTGCCACGACGCCAGATCGGTCCCGCTGACGGTGAGGGTCGTCTGGTAGCCGAAGTCCCCCTGGTTGATCATGACGCTGTACTTGCGCGGGCGCAGCGTCTCGAACGGCGAGTAGTCCTGCACCGGGAAGGTACGCGCGTGCGGCTCCGGCGGCGGCGCGGGGCGGACGTCGGAGTAGGGCTCGGCCACCGTCCACTTGCTCTCGTCGAGCGGCATGGAGAACAGATCGAAGCCCTCGTGCGTGTAGCCGACGTACACCAGCGTCTTGCCGTCCGGCGAGGTCTCCGGCTGGTAGGCGCCGCCGAGCACGTTGGTCACCTGCATCAGCCGCCCGCTGGCGAGCTCGAAGGCGTAGACGTTGGTGACGCTGGTACGATCCGAGTGGAAGAAGAGCCAGCGGCCATCCTTCGAGAACGACGGGCCGCTCTCGATGGCGCGGTCGGAGGTGACGTTGCGCACGGTGCCGGTGGCGACGTCGACCAGGCGGATGTCGCGGTAGCCGCCCTTCACCCAGACGCTGTAGGCGATGGTCTTGCCGTCGGGTGACCAGCGCGGCGCGTAGGCCTGCTCGAAGCGGTAGCTCTTCACCAGCGCGTGGACGTTGGTGAGCTTCGGCGCGGTGCCGTCGCCAGCCGAGTGATCGACGTCGGCGATCTGCAGGTAGCGCGTGCCGCGGTGGTTGGTGCAGAAGACGATCTGTCGCCCGTCGGGGGAGACGTCGGGATCGGAGGCGCGCGCCCCCTCGGTGAGCCGCTGCCGGTTCCCTTCGAGCCCGCGCACGCCGATCTCGCCGGCGGCCATCGTCGCCAGATCGTTGTAGGCGAAGATGTTGTGCACGATGTCGGCGCTGTCGAAGTACAGCCGCCCGTCGGGATCCCAGGTCGGCGCCGAGACCGTGGCGGTGCGGGCCATCAGCTGCTTCTCCGGCGCCGCTCCCGGCCTGGTGCGCTTGCCGCTCATGTCGAGGGCGTAGAGGCCGGCGGTGGTGTGGGCGTCGTCCTCGTAGAAGAGGACATCGCCGGCGCGACCCGGCCAGGTCCCCTCGGGGATGAAGCGCGGGTGTTGCACCGTCTGCCCGCCGAAGGTGATGCGCTTTCCTTCGCGCAGCCCGCGCGAGCGGATGCCTTCGACCTCGCTCTTCACCTCCTTCTTCAGGTCGGCGATCCAGAGATCGTAGAGCTCCTCGAAGGTCTTGCCGGTCGCCCGCCGCGTGGAGCGGTTGATCCCGTAGGGCACGATCTGCCCGCCGTAGTCGTCGATCATCTTCCGGATCGCCTCCGACCCGTAGGTGTCGGCGATCCAGCGCATGAAGAACGAGCCGTACAGGTACCAGATGTTCCCCTGCGGCCAGCGCCGCACGTCGTTGGAGAACTGGTCGAGCGTCGCCACGTTGTCCTCGAGCACGTCGGCCCGCATGAACATGTTCCACTCGGAGGAGCGCAGGCGCCCGCCGCTGGTGAGATCGCTCTCCTCGAAGACGGCGAGCCCCTCGAGCATCCAGTGCGGCTCGGTCTGGTTGGGGGCGAGCGTCTTGCCGAGCACCGCGTTCACCCAGGCGGGGATGCCGTGGATGTGATCGGTGTGGAGGATGTGCGTGTACTCGTGGGTGACCAGCTCCTGGTACCACTCGTCGACGTCGCCCAGCGGCGACAGGTCGTCGGGCGCCGTCACGTACAGGCGGATGGCGTTGTACGGCAGCGCGGTCGCCGAGCCGTTGGCGGTGTCCGAGTCGTCGGTCAGGAGGATCTCGGTGCGGCTCTTCGGCGCCCAGCCGACCGCCGGCGCCAGCCGCCCGTGGATGTCCTCGGCGAGCCGCCCCACCGTCTGGGCGATCTCCTCCTCACCCGAGTAGTAGTTGATACGAAAGTGCGCCGTCTCGATCGTGTGCCACTTCAGGTACGGCCAGCTCACCGCGTGCGCGGTGCGAGCGCACGTGAGCGCAACCACGATCGCAACGACCAGAACGAGGCGATGGAGAGTGGCTCTCGGCACGGCGTCGGCAACGAAGGAAGCTCGCGCCCTGGAGCGCGAGAGATACGGGAAGCGAAAGCGAATGTCAGCTCAGAGGCGGATCACAGGTCGTCGTAGAAGAGCGGCTCGCGATTGCGGACGTAGCGGTAAACGAGCTGGCGCGCTTCCGGGGAGATCTGCGTGAACTGCGCCCCGAAGCCCGGAGGCGCGTCGCCCGGGCCGGCCGCCTCGCGCGCCCAGCGCACGGTGCCGTTGGCCTCGAACTCGTAGCCGCCGGGGAGCGAGACCTTCAAACGTACATTCGTCCCGATCTTCGGGACCATGTACGTGGAGACGAAGAGACCGCCGTGGTCGATGATGTCGTTGCCGGCGAGCCCCTTGTAGAAGTTGGTCGGGCTGTGGGCGCCGAGGTCGGCGTTCACCAGCTGCAGCCCCTTCTCGAGCGGCGGAGCGGGGACGGGGTTGGAGGCACGCAGGGGAGTCGCCGGGACCGCCGCCGCCGCGGGGGTCGGCTCGCGGTGGGCAGGCGCAGGCGCGGCGGCTTGCGGAGGCGGGGTGTACGGCGGCTGGTTGACCGTGGCGGCCGGCGGCGGAAAGCCGTTCCCCCCGAAGCTCGACGGGCTGTACGCCTGCGGGTGCGACGACCGCGGACGCGTGCTCGGCTCGGCGATCGTCGCCGCGAAGGCCGGCTGCACCTGCTGCTGCGGAACCGGCGCGGCCTGCGGAGCGGCGGACTGCGCGGCCATCTTCGACAGCGCGTGCACGTGCCCGAGCGACGCGGCCACCGCCTCCATCGCCCGCGCGACCGCCGGGTGCGACGGCGGCTGCGCCTGCAGCTGGGCCAGCGCCGCGCGCACGTTCGACAGCGCCACGTCGGCGTGCGGCTTGAGCTCGTTGCCTCCCGAGCGCTCGATCTGGTGCAGGGCGCCCATCGACTGGGCAATGGGGGCAGCCAGCTCGAGGAGCTGCGGCGGGACGTTCGCGTCCCCCTGGAGCGCATTCAGACCCTGGGCCAGCTCCTCGCGCGCGCTCTTGGCCGCATGCACGGCCGAGGCACCGGTGGCGTTCGTCGCGTTCGACATGATGGCGAGCATCGTAAGCCATGTCGGAGATGGAAAGCGCTCCCCTTTGCCGGCTTTCTACCTGCGGCTCTCCGCGGCTTTCTGGCCTCGAGAAGCCGCTTGCGGTCTGATCGCGCGGCGAGATCTCCCAGATGCAGCCCCTTCCCGATCCTGGACCTTCGGTCCCGGCGACCCTGACCTGGGTGCCGCTGGCGAGCCTGATGCGGCTGACGCTGGCGCTCGCGATCGGTCTGTTCGTGGGGATCGAGCGAGAGTGGCGGGGCAAAGAAGCAGGTCTGCGCACCTTCGGCTTCGCCGCTCTCCTCTGCGGCATCGGCGGGATGCTCGGGCTGCCGTACGCCATCGCCGCCTTCGGCGGGGTCACGGTGCTCGTCGTCTTCCTCAACCTGCAGTCGATGCGGGCGAGCGACAGGCCGCAGCTGGAGCTGACCACCTCGGCGGCGCTCCTCGTCGCGGCCATGTGCGGCATCCTCTGCGGTCTCGGTCACACCGTGACTCCGGCGGCGGTCGGCGTGGTGTCCGCCTGGCTGCTCGCCTCCAAGGAACGCCTGGCCGGCTTCAGCCACAAGCTCACCGAGGCGGAGCTGCGCTCGGCCATCCTGCTGGCCGTCCTCGCTTTCGCCATCTACCCGATCCTGCCGGCCACGCCGATCGACCGCTTCGGGCTCATCGTCCCGCGCGAGGCCTGGATCACCGTCCTGCTCATCGCCGGCATCGGCTTCGTCAACTACCTGCTGTGGAAGATCTTCGGCGCCCGCGGCGTCGAGTACGCCGGCTTCCTCGGCGGCCTGGTGAACAGCACGGTCACCGTCACCGAGCTGGCCACGCGGGTCGCCGCCTCGCCGGGCTTCGCCGACGTCGCCTACCGCGGGGTGCTCCTCTCGGTCATCGCCATGGTGGGGCGCAACGCGGTGCTCCTGGCGCTGCTCTCGCCCGGCGCCTTCCTCGGCAGCACCATCTCGCTCGCCCTCATGCTCGTGACCACGCTCGCCCTGGTGTTCACCTCGCGCCGGGCGAGCGCGCCTCCGGTCGGCCCGCCCGAGCCGCCGTCTGCACCAGCCGCTCCCGTGGCTCCCGCGCTCGCGCCGTCGCCCGTCGCCTCCTCGACGCTCACCTCACCGTTCTCGCTCGCCTCGGCGCTCAAGTTCGGCGCCATCTTCCTCGTCCTGCAGGTGGTGGGCACGCTCGCCCAGGCCCAGCTCGGCCGCGGCGGCTTCTACGCCGTCAGCGTCGTGGGCGGGCTCGTCTCGAGCGCGTCGTCGGTCGCTTCGGCCGGCTCGCTCGCCGCCGCCGGGAAGGTCGCGCCGTACGTCGCCGGCATCGGCGCCGTGCTCGCCTCGCTCGCCAGCGCCATCATCAACATCGGCGTCGTCCACCGCCTCTCGCGATCACGATCGCTGAGCCGCCGCGTCACCGTCTCCACGCTGATCGTCGTGGCGGTCGGGATCGTCGGCGCCGTCGCCGGCAGCTACGTCGGCCCCTACCTCTGGACCGGCTGATCGAGCTTCATCAGCTTGGCGCCCGACGGGTCCGGGCCGCGCGCGATCGGCGACGAGCCCTCGGTCAACACCAGCTCCAGCGTCGGATACACCTTCACTGCCAGCACGTGGCCGCCGAGCGCAGCTCCGTCGAGCTTCCCGAAGGTCGCGTGCGTGTGCAGGAGCGGCTTGCCGTCCATCCAGCTCGACTCGCCGGTGAAGGTCAGGATCTCCATCTGCTCGGCGTGCGCCATCGGCGTGTAGCCTTTGATGGCGGGATCGAAGGCGGCGAACGTCGCGCTCTCGCAGGCGCCGATGCCGTAGTAGCTTGCATATTGCACGTGGTTGGCGAGGAGGAACTCGCTCAGCACCGCCACCGGATCGGTGTGCGGCGCGAACACCAGCTGCCAGGTGCGCAGCCCTTGGCTCGTACGCTCGACCCGCGCCTCCAGCCCGGCGACGTCCCGTGTGGGCGCCGCCGCCGGATGATCGTGAGCGCAGCCGCTTGCGAAGAGAGCTAGCCCCGCTCCGAGGAGCACACCCGCGCGTCTCGTCATGCTCCTCATGCCTTGTTCCGTTCCCGCCGCGTCTTGGCCTTGGGCAGCTTCCCCTCGAAGGGGGAGCGCTGCGCGGTGAGCGCCATGTGGAAGCGCGCCGACGGACGCGCCGCCGCCTCGGCCCCCTTGAGCGTGCTGCGGGCGAGCTCGAGGAGCTTGGTCTGGCTGCGCAGCTGCGGCGCCCCCGGCTTGGGCTGCACGCGCACGTAGCTGCCGTCGGCCTGCAGGTCCCACGACTTCACGTTGTCGGCGGCGGTGAGATCGAGGCAGTCGATGAGCCGCTGGCGGACGGCGTTGTCCTCGATGGGCACCATCACCTCGACCCGGCGGTGGAAGTTACGCGGCATCCAGTCGGCGCTGGCCAGGTACACCTCGTCCTTGCCGCCGTTGGCGAACTGGAAGACGCGCCCGTGCTCGAGGTACCGGTCGACCAGCGCGCGCACGATGATGGTCTCGCTGATGCCGGGGATGCCGGGGCGCAGGCAGCAGATGCCGCGAATGAGCAGCGTGATCTTCACCCCCGCCTGCGACGCGCGGTAGAGCGCCTCGATGACGTCCTCGTCGACGAGCGCGTTCATCTTGGCGACGATCTTCGCCGGCCGCCCCTGGCGCGCGTGCTCCGCCTCGCGGGCGATGAGCCCGAGCACCGCCTCGTGCAGACCGAGCGGCGCGACGACCAGCGAGTTCCACTTGGGCGGTGCGCTGTACCCGGTGAGCAAGTTGAAGAGCGACGAGGCGTCCTCGCCCAGGTTGGGGCGCGCCGAGAGGATGGAGAAGTCGGTGTACAGGCGCGCGGTCGACGGGTTGTAGTTGCCGGTCGACAGGTGCACGTAGCGCCGCAGGCCGTTCTTCTCCCGGCGGATGATGAGGAGGCACTTGGCGTGCGTCTTCAACCCGAGGAGGCCGTAGACCACGTGCACGCCGCTCTGCTCGAGGGTGCGCGCCCAGACGATGTGCGACTCCTCGTCGAAGCGCGCCTTCAGCTCGACGATCGCCGTCACCTGCTTGCCCGACTCGGCTGCGCGAGCCAGCGCCTTCACGATCGGCGAGTCGCCGCCGGCGCGATACAGCGTCTGCTTGATGGCGAGGACGTCGGGATCGTCGGCCGCGCGGGTGATGAGATCGACCAGGCTGTCGAACGACTCGTACGGCTGGTGCACGAGGACGTCCGCCTCGCGCAGGGTGGCGAAGACGTCCTCCGAGTCGCGCAGGATCGCCACCGGCAGCGGCACCGCCGGCTCGTCGTGCAGCTCGCGGCGATCGTCGCGCGCGTAGATGGTCATCAGGTCGGACACGTTGAGCACGCCGGTCGAGCGGTAGACGTCGCGCTCCGACTCGAGCTTGAGCGCCTTCACCAGCTTGGCCAGCGACGCCGGCGTCGGATCGCCGGTCACTTCCAGGCGCACGGCGTTGCCGCGCTCGCGCCGCCGCAGCTCCTGCTGGATCGTCTGCAGGAGGTCCTGCCCCTCCTCCTCGTCGATCTCGAGGTCGAAGTTGCGCGTGACGCGGAAGGTGTAGACGCCCTTCTGCCGCACGCCAGGGAAGATGGTCTCCACGTGGCGCGCGATGAGGTCCTCGAGGAGCACGTACGCGTGCCGCGCCACCGAGCCGTCGGCCGACTTCAGCCCGGTCACCTCGAGGAGGCGCGGTAGCATCATCGGCACCTGCACGACGCCGAAGCCGGCCTCCAGCTGCCCCTCGCGCATGAACATCACGCCGAGGTTGAGGCTCTTGTTCCGCAGGTGAGGGAAGGGGTGCCCCGGGTCGATGGCGATGGGCGTGAGGATGGGGAACACCTCCTCGTGGAAGCGCTTGTCGAGCGCGGCGAGCGCCTCGGGACCGAGCCGCTCCGGCTTCACCAGCACGTTCCCCAGCTCGGCGAGCCTGGGCAAGAGCACCGTGCGCAGGCTCTGGTCCTGCCGCGCCGCCAGCTCGTGCACCCGGTTGCTGATGGCGTTGAGCTGCTCGCTCACGGTCATCCCATCGGGCGGGATCTCGCCGACCTCACCGGTGAGCTGCTGCTTCAACCCGGCGAGCCGCACCATGAAGAACTCGTCGAGGTTCGACGAGAAGATCGACATGAACTTGAGCCGCTCGAGCAGCGGCACGGCGTCGCTCTCCGCCTCGGAGAGGACGCGCGCGTTGAACTCCAGCCAGGACAGCTCGCGGTTGATGTACAGCGACGAAGCGCGCAGATCGGGCGAGTCGCCGAGGCCGGCATAGGCGTTGGTTGCCGGAGGAGCGACGGTGCCGCCGGTGGTCGCCGCCACGGTGGTGCTCACGGCGGTCGGCAGCGGCGTCGTCGCTCCGCTCGGAGGCACGGCCAGGGTGGGCGGCGCGGCACCTGACGAGACCGACGGCGGAGCGGGGGGCATCGAAGGCGGGGGAGTGGACGGATGCGTGGCCCGCCCTTCCTGCTGGGGCGAGGACGGCTTCTCCGGCGCATACGGTAGCAAAGGGGCGCTCGGCGTCAGCAACGGCTCGGTCATGACGCGCTACAGGGTACTCCTTTTCGGCTGGACCACGCATACCGGTTGGCTCGAGCGTCACGAGCGCGGCACCGCCGTCTCCTCGAATGTCCGCTCAGGGATGCGTGATCTGCAGCAGCCGCACCTCGGTGGTCAGCTCGAGGCTCACCGTCGTCACGTTGGTCAGCGTCTGCTTCGGCGTAGGGGTGGCCGTGGCCGGGTTGGTCAGGCTGTAGTCCACCACCGTGGTCATCGCCGCCCCGTTGAACGTCACGGTCACGTGGCTCGAGGTGCCGGTGGCGAGCGCGTCCTGCTCGTTCCAGACGAAGAGGAAGTACTCGCCCGCCGCGTTCTGGAAGAGCGCGGTGCGGCCGCCGGAGTAGGCGTTGCCTCCACTCGGGAGGCCGGTGACGGTGAAGTCGATCTTGCCCGGCGCGAAGGTGTGCTTGCTCGCGCTGGTGTCGCCGGTGAGGCCGTACATCGCCTTGAGGGCCATCGCCGCCGGGTAGGGGTTGGCGACGTTGTCGCGGAACATCCCGGTGTGCACGGCGTAGCCGCCGCCGACGTAGTCGAAGAGGCCCCACCAGAAGACGCCTTCCACCTGGAAGTCGACCACGCTCGACAGCAGCATGATCGGTGTCCAGTAGGCCGCCGTCGCGTCGTCGGTCTTCTTGTTGTACAGCACCGGCTGCCACTCGGTGACGATGCCGCGCTTGCCTCCCCAGAGGGTCTGCACGGCGGCGGACCAGTCGTGCAGCTGGTTGGCGCCGTTGGGCCCGCCGTTGTTGGGGTAGAGGTGTGTATTGTACAGATCCGTCGCGGCGACCGCACCCGCGAGATCGCCTCCCCAGTAGGCGGCGATGCCGGTGGCGCTTCCCACCACCGAGGCGGACGCGACGTCGATCCCCGTCGGATCGAGCGCGCTGGCGATGGTCTTCATCGCCGCGAGCTCCGTCCCCGCGTCGACGCCGGTCTGGTAGGCCGCGCCGAAGTTGGTGTTCGGCTCGTTGCCCCCTTCGATGAAGCGAACCCAGTTTCCCTGGGTGGCCGCCCCCTGCGCGAGGGTGACGACGCCTGCGGGGTCGGGCTGGTTGCCGATGCCCATGGCGAGGCTGAACCTGCCGCCGGTCGCGGCGAAGAGCTGCGGGCCGAAGGTGTCGTACGCGCTCGCGCTGCCGACGTAGCCGCGGAACATCATGGTCAGACCGCTCGACCCGGTGAGGTACTGCTGCACCTGGGTGAGGCCGGCCACGGTCTCGCCCGAGGCG
>JAMFST010000341.1 GCA_026225435.1 Labilithrix luteola | reverse complement strand
GCGCCGCGCCCTGCTGGGGGTCCGGCGTGGGGGGGGGGGGGGTGCGGCCCCCGGGGGGGGGGGGGGCCCCCGGGCGGGTTTGGGGGGGGGGGGGGGTGTGGGCCCACCCCCCCCCGCGACAAAGTGAGAGGTCTGACGACCCTCTGTCGTCAGACCTTGGCGATGCTGCGGCGCGCTGGCGTACCATGCTCTCGATGAGCAAACTTCGGCGTCGACGGCTGATCCGGCTCGGCGCAGCCTTGCTGGTCCCCGCAAGCGTCGCCATCGTCGCCGCGTGCACCAGCGACACGGTCGACGAGCCGGGCGAGCTGATGGTCGCGGTCGACAGCAACGTGCCGCTGCCTGGCTACATCGACAGCTTCCTGCTCCAGGTCGTGCAGAACCAGGTGACCATCTTCGCCAGCACCTTCACGGTGGTGGCGGCCACGCCGACCGAGCCGCAGCAGACGCAGCTCCCCGGCACCCTGGCGGTCGTCAACACCGGGGCCGCGGGCAAGCCGATCACCGTGCGGCTCGTCGGTATCTCCACCGCGGGCGGCGTCGCTTCGGCGGCGTCGCTGCGCGAGGTGACCACCACCGTGCCGAGCAGCAGCACCGATCTGCTGCGCCTGTCGCTCGACGCGCTCTGCTTCGGCGAGACGCTGACGTTGCCGCCGGGCGAGCAGATCGACGAATCGCTGCAGACGGGGCTCGGGTCCGACGCCATCGGCTCCTGCCCCACCGGGCAGACCTGCGTCGCCGGCGGCTGCGTTCCGGCGGCGATCCCGACGCTGCCCCCCTTCGCCGCGGGCGGCGCCTTCACCGACGCGGGGACCTGCTTCCCGGTCGCCACCTGCTTCGACGACGCACCCGAAGCGGAGCGCGGCTTCGAGACGCTCGTGGTCGACGGGACCAGCTGCACCGCGCCGGTGCCGAGGGTGCTGAACGCCGACGGCACCAGCTCGCCCGCCGCGCAGGCGAACCTCAACGTGGGCGTGCCGTTGCCGAGCCAGGACTGCGGGTCGACCACCAGCTGCATCGCGCCGCTCGATTCCATCACGGCGAGCGACGTCCCGCCGGACGGCTTCTACGTCGACACCACGGTGTCGCCGCCGGTCATCCGGCTGCCTTCCGGGTTGTGCACCCCGACGACGGGCGTGGCGAGTCACACGGTGGTCGAGGTGTCGACGGCCTGCGCCGCCAAGACCGTGGACCATCCGCTGTGCGGCCCGGGCACGCGCGCCAGGGCGATGGAGCCGGAGTCGAACGGTGGCGAGCCCGTGTCGTCGTCCACGGGGAGCTCGTTCTTCGACGGCACGCTACTGCCGGACGGCGCGGTCAGCGGCACGGGCACCGGGACCGGCACTGGCGGTGACTCCGGCAGCGGTTCTGGCAACGGTGATTCCGGGAGCGGCTCGGGCGGTGACGGCGGCGGCTCCGGCACCGACGGGGGAGACGACACCACCGACAGCGGCCTCTTGCCCGACGGTGGCTGCCCGACGGGGACCGTGATCAGCATGGTGATCGAGCGACCCGACGGCATCACCCCGATCTGCGTCAAGCCCACCCCATGAGCATGCCGGTCGCCATCGGGGAGACCCTCGCCGGGAAGTACCGCATCGAGCGCGTGCTCGGCGAAGGCGGAATGGGCGTGGTCGTCGCCGCCACGCACCTGCAGCTGGAGCAGGTGGTGGCCATCAAGTTCCTCCTCGCCGCGGCGGTGAAGAACGAGGAGCTGGTGGCCCGCTTCGCCCGCGAGGCGCGCGTGCTCGCCAAGCTGGAAGGGGAGCACGTCGGGCGGGTGATCGACGTCGGCCAGACCGACGACGGCTCGCCGTACATGGTGATGGAGTACCTCGACGGGCGCGACCTCGAGAAGGAGCTGGAGGCGCGCGGCGCCTTGCCCATCGCCGAGGCGGTCGACTACGTGCTCCAGGCGATCGAGGCCATCGCCGAGGCGCACAACCACGGGATCGTGCACCGCGACCTCAAGCCGGCGAACCTGTTCCTCGCCAAGAAGACCAACGGCGGCACCTCGGTGAAGGTGCTCGACTTCGGCATCTCCAAGGACACCAAGCAGGACGTCCGCGAGAGCGGGCTCACCAAGGCCTCGGCGGTCATGGGCTCGCCGCTGTACATGCCGCCCGAGCAGCTCTCGCGCGCGAGCGATGCCGACCAGCGCTCCGACGTGTGGTCGCTCGGCGTCATCCTCTACGAGCTGACCACGACCAAGCTCCCCTTCGAGGGCGACAGCATGCCGCAGCTGCTCACCGCGGTGCTCCACGGCAAGCCGACGGCGCTGCTCACCGCGCGCCCCGACGCGCCGCCCGGGCTCGCCACCATCATCGAGCGCTGCCTCGAGAAGGATCCGGCGCGCCGCTACCAGGACGTGGCCGGGCTGGCGCGCGCCCTCGGGCCCTACGGAAATCAGCGCGCGGCGCTGTCGGTCGAGCGTATCCACGCGGCGCTCCCCTTCGCGTTTCCGCCGACCGTGCCGCCGACGCGGCAGTCGGAGGAGCGCATCTCGGTGGACGTCCCGAGCCTGGGCGGCTTCCCGCGGAACGCGGCGTTCGCCTCGACGGCGGCGAGCTCCATGGCGCCGGAGAAGCTGGCGAGGCAAGCGGCGACGCTGAAGATGCGCGTGGAGAAGAAGCCGCGCCCCGGGATGTACGCGGCGCTCGGCGGGGCGGGGGCGGTGCTGCTCATCGCCGGCGTCGTCACGCAGCGGCACGTCTCGTCGGCCGCCTCGTCCGCGGGCGCCGTCGACGCCGGGCGGATCGAAGGGCCGTCGACCTCGTCGAGCGCCACCGCAGCTCCGACCGCGTCCGCCACCGGCGCGCCGAGTGACAGCGCGGCGCCGAACAGTCTGCCCGTCCCCTCGCCGTCGTCCCCGTCGCCGGCGTCCCCTGCAGCGTCAGGCTCGGCGGCGATCTCTCCGCGGCCGGCTCGCTCCGCTCCCCCGCGTGCCAACATGCCGGGGAGCTCGACGCCGCCCCCGGCTCCGTCGCACGACTCGCACTGGACCCCTGCTCTCAAATGACCGCCCGCTTCGCTCGCTCCGTCTCCTCGCAGCTCCTTCGCGCAGCTCTCGCCGTCACGGTAGCCACGTCGATCGCCACGGTGG
>JAMFST010000029.1 GCA_026225435.1 Labilithrix luteola | reverse complement strand
CGTGTCCTTTGGTCAGTACGACGCCACCACGTGGGTACGTGGCCCGATCTGGCTCTTCGACGTGCGACCTGCCAACTTCGTCCGTACGACCCTCCCGGGCGGCACGGTCTCGATGGCACCGATCGATGTGATCGTGCAGCACCGTCGGTCCTCCGAGTGACGCGCTCACCGAAATGGTTGCGCCGGCGCGCCGGTGATGATGCGCGTCCCGTGCTCGGGGCCGATCGGCACGTCCTCCGGCTTGGCCGCAACCCACTGGGTCAAGCCGCACCGGCGGCAGGTGTACGTGAACAGCCGGCCGAAGGGGTTCTCTTGCTTCATGCAGAGGAATCCCATGCTCCGGTACGTCGCGTGCGCAAGCCCGAGCGGATTGCCGTCCGCGTTCTTGGCGGTGTCGTTGAACGTCACCGGTGAGGCCTCGATGATCTCGTTGTGGTTGCAGGACAGACAGCTGCCGGAGCGAAGGTCGTGGACGTGCATGCGACGAGAATACGCAAGATTTCTGCGCGACTTCCTTGGCGGTCGGGCCGAACCCGGGTGATGCTCCGCCGCCATGGACGCCATTCGAGTTCGCGGGGGGAAACCGCTTCGAGGCAAGGTGCGCATCAGCGGGGCGAAGAACGCTGCCCTGCCCATCCTGTGCGCCACCCTCCTGTCCGACGGCGAGAGCCGCCTGCGTAACGTCCCCAAGCTGCGGGACATCGACACCACCGCCGCGCTGCTGCGCTTTCTCGGCCGCGACGTGCAGGTCGACGCGCCCGAGGTCACCGTCGCCGCCGGCAGCACGGTGAAGCCCGAAGCTCCGTACGAGCTGGTGAAGCAGATGCGCGCCAGCGTGCTCGTTCTCGGGCCGCTCGTCGCCCGCTTCGGCCGCGCCAAGGTCTCGCTCCCCGGCGGCTGCGCCATCGGCGCACGTCCCATCGACCAGCACCTGAAGGGGCTGCAGGCGATGGGATGCAAGATCACCCTCGAGCGCGGCTACGTCATCGCCGAAGGTCCGGGCGGCGGCGGACGGCTGCGCGGCGCCGAGGTGATGTTCGACGTCCCGACGGTGACCGGCACCGAGAACCTGATGATGGCCGCGGCCCTCGCCAGCGGTCGCACCACCCTCGTCAACTGCGCGCGCGAGCCGGAGGTCGAGGAGCTCGGTCGCATCCTCAACAAGATGGGTGCGGTCGTCGACGGCGCTGGCACCGACGTCATGCACATCAAGGGGGCCGATCGCGGCGAGCTCGCGCCGTTCGATCACGCCATCATCCCCGACCGCATCGAGGCGGGGACGTACATGGCGGCCATCGCCGCTTCCGGCGGTGACGCCATCGTCGAAGGGGTCGAGCTCGACGACCTCGAGGCGGTCATGGTCAAGCTCCGCCAGGCCGGCGTGGAGGTGACCAGCGAAGGGCAGAATGTACGGATCCGTCGCGAGGGGCCGCTGCGCCCGATCAACATCACCACCGCGCCGCACCCCGGCTTCCCCACGGACATGCAGGCGCAGATGCTCGCGCTGATGTGCCTCGCCAAGGGGGAGAGCGTCATCACCGAGACCATCTTCGAGAACCGCCTGATGCACGTCCCCGAGCTGCAGCGCATGGGCGCGAGCTGCGTCATCCGCGGCAACACCGCGGTCGTGCAAGGCGTCGACAAGCTGTACGGCGCCAGCGTCATGGCGACCGACCTGCGCGCCAGCGCCTCGCTCATCATCGCCGGCCTCGCCGCCGACGAAGAGACCGAGGTGCGCCGCGTGTACCACCTCGATCGCGGCTACGAGCGCATCGAGGAGAAGCTGATCGGCCTGGGAGCCGACGTCGCCCGCGTCAAAGGTGCCGACGCGTGAGCATCGATTACTACGCCGTCCCCGTTCGCGATCCCGAGCAGATCGAATCCTTGGTGGAAGGCACCGCCGCTATCGCGGTGCCCATCGACGCCGCCGCCGTGCACGCAGCGCTACTGGAGCTGCCGTTGGCAGGGAATGACGAGCAGATGTTTTGGCGTTGCGGCGATCTGTACATCTCGGTCGACATCACGCCGACCTCCGTGCAGGTCGTCCACACCACCGGTGAGGAGGGCTCGCAGGCTGACGCGCTGCTCGGGACACTGCTGGAAATTCTCCAGGCGTTGAGGAGGCTCGGCCTGCACGTGTGGGATCCGCAGCAAGGAGAGTGGCTTACGCTGTGAGGTCGGTCGCCTCCCCCCGCTCTCCGCTCGCACGGAAAGGCGGGGGAAGGGCCTCGTTCACGTGCGGTCGACCGTCACGAAGGGCCGGATCTTGGCGAGGCGCTTGCGCCCCATGCCCTTCACCTTGAGCAGATCCTCGACGGCGTGGAACCGACCGAGCTTCTGCCGCAGCGCCAGCACCAGCGCCGCCTTCTTGGCGCCGATGCCCGGCAGCTTCTCCAGGTCGGCCTCGGTCGCCTCGTTGAGCACGATGCGATCGCCTGGCGCGGCATCCGCCGCACCGGTGGCCGACAGCTTGTCCTCGAGATTCGCCACCGGCACCTGTCCGGTGACGACCGTCTCGGGGATGACGAGCATGGGGCTCGGTGGCCCCGCAGCTGCGGCCACCGCTGCCGGAGCCGCTTCCGCCGGCTGCACCATCGCCGCCGCGCCGTGACCGGCAAAGGCGAGGATGGACAGGCCCGCGAGCACGAACAGCCCCTTCACGAGCGGGCCACGCCAGACGGAGCCCGCGTTCACGCGAAGGCCGCGCGGCTGGTCGCGTCGGCGCTGGTGGCGCCGAACTTCGACTCGTCACGCGGCTCCCAGTCGCGCACCTGCACGGTGGCGCCGCCGATGGGGATGGCGTCGAAGCGGAGGTTCATCGAACCGTCCTTGTTCACCGACCCGAAGCCGATGCGGGTCCAGTACGACTTCCCGTTCCGCTCGTTGATGACGTAGACGACCTTGCGGCCGGTGGCGGCGCCGGGGACGGCGTTGTCGGAGACGGCGGTGCTGCTGTTCGAATGCGTGTTCATGGCGATTGTCCTTTCGCCGCAGCGCACCCTGGCGCGGCGGTCGACCGGGGCCTGAGCAGGCGGCGTGCCGGCGACGACGACGCGGAATTCGCGCTCGCTCGCCTCCTCGATGCCCGTCCCGGCCAGGCGCGCGGCTGTCCGGGACAGCGCCCGCATCGGACACCGGCGGTCGTGCCCGCAACAGGTACGACTCCGGCACGAACACGTTGCGCACGCGAAAGGGCGGGGGTGACTCGAACATCAAACGAACACGCAGCGCGAACGAGCGAGCGGGGAACGCGAAGAACGGTTCGGGGCTGCCGATGCTCTCCACCCACCGCGGCGCGGCCATCCCGCTCTCCCGGCAAAGCGTGCTGACCACCGCCGCCACCAGCCCCTGGAGCGCTCCACACTCCTCGATCGGGTCCGCCACCATCTGCTCGCGAAGCGGGGGTGTCGCGCGCCGGAACTCGTCGACGAACGCATTCACGTACCGCTGGTACGCCTCACCTGCCGCCAGCGCCTGGCCCAGACACTCAACCGCCGTCATCGAACATCTCCTCGAGGAGAAGGCGCGTGCGACGGCGAGCCTTTCGGCCGGGCAATACGTCAGGACCAAGGCGAGAACGGCATCTGCGCTCGTGAGACCGAGCCGGTCGACGAGGACGCGGATGTCACCCGCGTCTTCCTCCTCCGCGCCATCCAACAGCGTGGCTTGCCCTCTGCGGTGCTCCTAGCGCTCGAGCCGCCCCTTGCCCGTCTCCACGAAGCTCCCTACCGATCGGAACCACGGCAGCGAGCGGAGCGCGTTGACGCGTGCGATCGCCGCCGCCGCCACGATCGCGAGAAGGAAGACGAGCGAGGAGACGAACTCTCCCGTCGTCGCGTGGAAGTCGGCACCGTCGTTGCTCGAGTAGCGCCCGAGACGGAGCACATAGGGCGCGCCGAAGATCGGCTCTTCCTGCACCTCTTCCGCCTGCCACTCGGCTCCATCGATCGCGACGATCGCGCGGTAGCCTTCGTGGACGTTGGTCTTGCCGCTGCGGACGTCGAGCACACCGGTCACCGTGCCCTGCGTCGCGTGACCGTGGATGCGGTCGGCGAAGCGCGCCACCATGAAGAGCGGCAACAGGAGAGACACGAGCGCGAGCAGACCCTGCTTGCGATGAAGCTTGGCGCGCGCCGTGAAGTGGTCCACCAGCGAGACGCTCGAGACCACCAGCGCGGGCGCGGCACGCAAGATCCACCCCGTTGGGCGCGCGTTCTGTCGGTAGTCGCTGCCATCGGTCGCCTGCGCGTCTGCGCGCGTCGCTTCCGGATCGTCTCCTTCGAGGAGCTCGCCGACCACCCAGACCTCTTCTTCGCGATCGAGCTTGGCGACACGCTGGCGGGTCGGCTCGTCACCTCCCGACAGCGGAGTGATCTGCTTCTCGAGGGTGTCGAAGAGCTGGCTGCTCCGTGCTTCGGCCTCGACCCGGATGCGCGGTCCCCCGTCGCGTACGAGATAGAACGGCCGCGCCGTCAGATGTCGGCTCTCCTCGGTCCACCAGAAGTTCCAGCCGTACTTGCCCTGGGCTTCGCGTCCCCGCTCCACGAGGTCGACGCGCATCGCCTCGGTCGCTCCGTCGGCATAGGCCACTCGACCGCGCAGGACGACAGGACCGGGCTTGAGAAGGTGTCCCCCGGCCCCCTCCTGCTCGCTGACACTGTATCCATGAGCTCGCTTCCTCGCTCGCGGCGCCCGGACGAAGAGGCTCTTCCAGCCGCGCACGCACGACACGACGACGGCAGCGCCAGTGACGACGAGCCCCGCCACCGACGCCATCGGGGTCGAGGCGAGCACGATGACAATGGCGATGAGGACGATGGCGAGGAGGGCGACGAGGGAGGCGCCGAGCAGACCGCGAGCGGTCACCTTCGCCTTCGAGGAGGACACCGTCGTCACGGCGGGATCGTGCGCGGATGCAGGCATCCGTCGAGGTTACCGCGGGCGGGAAAATTCCGCTCCGTTTGGTCGGAAACCGGGACCGTGCTAGTCCCACAGGCCATGGACCGTTCGAACGACGACTCGAGCCGCCTCGCCGACTCCGCCTCCGTTTCCACCACTGGCGCCGGCACGGGCGCTTCACGCCGCGGCTTCATCGCGGGCACGGTCGCAGTGGGCGGTGCCGTCGCGGCGGCCACGCTGCTCCCCACG
>JAMFST010000340.1 GCA_026225435.1 Labilithrix luteola | reverse complement strand
TGCGCCACTCGATGAAGCGCCGGAGGGTCTCGCCCAGCCGCCGCGGATCGCCGCGGTGCTCGAGCGCCGCCACGGGCGTCTCGGGAAAGTCGATGATCTCCACGGTTCGCTTCTCGTCTTTCATGCTCATGCTGATCTCCTCGATGGCGCGGAGCCGCCGTTCGCGGGCGTGCCAGGCGTCCCACTGTGGGCGGTCGCGCAGCTCCGATGGTGTCTGTCCGGTCACGCGCTTGAACGCGCGGCCGAACGCCTCGTGACTCTCGTATCCGTGGGCGAGGGCGATCTCGAGGATGCGCGCCTCGCGAAAGGCAAGCTGGTGCGACGCGCGCCGCATGCGGACGAGGCGCACGTAGTCGCCCGTGCCGATGCCGAAGAGGGCGCGGAACTGGCGATGGAAGTGGAAGCGGCTGAAGGCGGCGACGCCGGCGAGCGCGTCCACCGTCAACGCCTCATCCGGGTGCGCGTCGACGAAGTCGAGCACGCGGCGAAAGCGAGCGAGGTAGTCACGGCGGCCGGCGTCATCCACGAGCCGAAACTAGCGGGAGCGAACCTTCGCGGCCTGACCGTCCTTGCCTTTCTGCTCACCTCATCAGGAGCTTCTGACGCGCCGTGACGATTGCCCCTGGACTTGTGCATACTCGGCGCATACATATGCGTTCGTTATGCATGCTCCGTCTGCAGGGATCTTCGGCGCCTCCGGTTACGCCGGCGTCGAGCTGACCCGGCTCCTCGCCGGTCATCCGTCGGTGCGCCTGGCGTTCGTCTCGGGCGAGAGCTGGCGCGGTCAGAGCGTGGCGGACAGGACCGGCGTCTCCGGTGACGCGGGCGCAATGCGCTATCTGGACGTGGAGGACGCGCTCGCGGCGGCGGCCGGGATCGACTGCGTGCTCCTGGCGACCCCGGGGGAGGCGTCGATGGCGCTCTCGGCCTCGCTCTCGGCCCGCGCGGGCTCGGGGAAGATCGTCGATCTGTCCGGCGCGTTCCGGCTGCGCGATCGCGCGGCCTTCGAGGCGGCTTACGGGCACAAGGCGCCCCCCGCGGAGCAGCTCGCGGCGAGCGTCTACGGCCTGCCCGAGCTGTCTCGCGCCGTCATCGCCGGCACGCAGCTCGTCGCCAATCCCGGCTGCTACCCGACCGCCGCGGCGCTCGCGCTCGGCCCGCTGCTCCGCGCTGGCATCATCTCGCCGAACGACCTCGTCGTCGACGCGATGAGCGGTGTCACCGGCGCCGGTCGCCGCGCCGACGATGCCTACAGCTTCGCCGAGATCTACGGCGACGCGCGCGCGTACAAGGTGCTCGCCCACCAGCACGCCCCGGAGATCGCGCAGACGCTGGCGGACTTCGCCGGTCTCACCGTCGACGCGATCGACCTGACCTTCACCGCGCACCTCATCCCCATCGCCCGCGGCATCCTCTCGACGTCGTATGCGCGCCTGCGCACGGCGAAGACCAGCGCCGATCTCACCGCGCTCCTCCGCCAGGCGTACGAAGGCGAGGCGTTCGTCCGCGTGATGGATCGCCCCGAGCAGGTCGACCTCCACCAGGTGCAGGGGACCAACCTGTGCACCATCGGCGTCAGCTGCGAGCCGAAGGATGGCGGGCGGGTCGTCGTCGTCTCCGCCATCGACAACTTGCTGAAAGGCGCGGCCGGTCAGGCCGTGCAGAACATGAACCTCGTCCTCGGACTCGACGAACGCGCCGGGCTCACCGACCTCGCCAGGAGCTCCTCGTGACCGCTACGCCGACCAC
>JAMFST010000339.1 GCA_026225435.1 Labilithrix luteola | reverse complement strand
GGTGTTGGTGCAGCTGGTGATCGCCGCGATGACCACCGCGCCGTGGGTCATGGCCGCAACCGACTGCGCCGTCGCCGCGGTCGCCGGGACGTTCGGACCGTCGGCCAGCGGCAGCGACTTGTGCGCCGACTCCTCCGCGCCCACCGCCGTCTGCCCGCCACCTTCGCTCTGCAGGCTGCCGAGAGCCGCGGGCGCGGTCGGCGCCTCGTGCTTGGCGAGCAGCACCTTGAGGATGTCGTCGAACGACTTCTTCGCGTCGGCGAGCTTCACGCGATCCTGCGGGCGGGTCGGGCCGGCGAGGCTCGGCTCCACGGTCGCCAGATCGAGCTCGAGGATGTCCGAGTAGTCGGCGTGGACCGAGTCCTTGGTGTGCCACATCCCCTGCGCCTTGGCGTACGCCTCGACGAGGGCCAGCGTCTCCTCCGAGCGGCCGGTGAACTTCAGGTAGCGCACCGTCTCCGCGTCGATGGGGAAGATGCCGCAGGTGGCGCCGTACTCCGGCGCCATGTTGGCGATGGTCGCGCGGTCGGCGAGCGACACGCTCGGCAGGCCGTCGCCGAAGAACTCGACGAACTTGCCGACCACGCCCTTGCGGCGCAGCAGCTGGGTGACGGTGAGCACGAGGTCCGTCGCGGTGACGCCGTCGTTCAGCTTGCCGGTCATCTTCACGCCGACGACCTGGGGGATGAGCATGGAGACCGGCTGGCCGAGCATGGCCGCCTCGGCCTCGATGCCGCCGCAGCCCCAGCCGAGGACGCCGAGCCCGTTCACCATGGTGGTGTGCGAGTCGGTGCCGACGAGGGTGTCCGGGTACGCGGTGTTGGTCTTGTCGTTGACGAAGACGACGCGCGCGAGGAACTCCAGGTTCACCTGGTGGACGATGCCGGTGTCCGGCGGGACGACGCTGAAGTTGTCGAACGACGTCTGCCCCCAGCGGAGGAACTTGTAGCGCTCGACGTTGCGCTCGAACTCGAGGTCCGCGTTGGTCTTCACCGCCTCGGGGCTCCCGAAGGCGTCGACCTGCACCGAGTGGTCGATGACCAGCTCGACGGGCTGCAGCGGGTTGATCTTCTTCGGGTCGCCACCGAGCGCCTTCATCGCCGCGCGCATGGCCGCCAGATCGACGACCGCCGGCACGCCAGTGAAGTCCTGCAGGAGCACGCGGCTCGGGGTGAAAGCGATCTCGCGCTGCGGCTCGGCCTTCGCCTGCCACGCACAGAGCGCCTTGATCTCCTCCGAGGTGACGGTCACGCCGTCCTCGGTGCGGAGCAGGTTCTCCAGCAGGATCTTCAGCGAGTACGGCAGCCGGTCGATCTTCCCGCAGTGGGTCTCGACGGCGTTGAGGCGGTAGTACGTGAGCTCGCGACTGCCGACCTTGAGCGTGTCCTTGGCATTGAAGCTGTTTGTCATTTTTCTCTCTCGAAGTTCTCTAGGTAGGGTCGGAGGTCAGGGTTTGACCATGAGTTCGGGGCGGACGTACTTGTCGAAATCTTCCGCCGGAAGAAGCTTCAGGTGCGCGACCGCCTCGCGGAGCGTGGTGTCGTGCTCGTGCGCGTACTTCGCCACCTTGGCGGCGTTGTCGTAGCCGATGACCTGGTTCAGCGCGGTCACCAGCATCAGCGAGTTCTCCAGGTGCATCTTGATGCGCGCCCGGTTCGGCTCGATCCCGCGGACGCAGTGCTCGTCGAAGCTGTCGAGCGCGTCGGCCAGCAGCTTGGTCGACTCGAGCACGTTGTGGATGATCACCGGCTTGAAGACGTTGAGCTCGAAGTGCCCGTTCATCCCGCCGACGGTGACGGCCATGTCGTTACCGATGACCTGCGCGGCCACCATGGTGAGCGCCTCGCACTGCGTGGGGTTGACCTTGCCCGGCATGATCGAGCTGCCCGGCTCGTTCGAGGGGATCGAGATCTCGCCGATGCCGGAGCGCGGACCGCTCGCCAGCAGGCGGATGTCGTTGGCGATCTTCATGCACGCGACGGCCAGCACCTTGAGCGAGCCGCTGGCGCGCACCATCGGGTCGTGGCCGGCGAGCGCCGCGAACTTGTTCGGCGCGGTGACGAACGGCTGCCCGGTGAGCTCGGCGATCGACGCGGCGACGTCCTTGGCCCAGTCCGGGTGCGTGTTCAAGCCGGTGCCGACCGCGGTGCCACCGAGCGCCAGCTCGTAGAGCGAGGGGAGCGTCTCGGCGACGGTCGAGCGCGCGAACGCCAGCTGCGCCGCGTAGCCCGACAGCTCCTGCCCGAGGGTGAGCGGCGTCGCGTCCATCAGGTGGGTGCGGCCGATCTTCACCACGTCGGCGAAGGCGTTGGACTTGGCGGTGAAGGCCGCTTCCAGCCGGTCGATCGCCGGCAAGAGGCGGTTCTTGATCTCGCCCGCCGCGGCCACGTGCATGACGGTCGGGAACACGTCGTTGGACGACTGCGACTTGTTCACGTCGTCGTTGGCGTGGAGCGGCTTCTTCGAGCCGAGCGGCTGACCAGCTAGCTCGTTGCCGCGGTTGGCCACGACCTCGTTGGCGTTCATGTTCGACTGCGTGCCGCTGCCGGTCTGCCAGACGACGAGCGGGAACTGGTCGTCCATCTTGCCGGCGATGATCTCGTCGCAGGCGCGGGTGATGAGCGACGTCTTCTCCGCGTCCATCTTCCCGAGCTTCTGGTTGGTCAGCGCGGAGGCCTTCTTGACCACGCCGAAGGCCTTGATGACCGGCGGAGAGAAGCGGTGCCCGCCGATCTTGAAGTTCTCGATCGAACGCTGCGTCTGCGCGCCCCAGTACTTGTCGGCCGGGACGGCCACTTCACCCATGCTGTCGGTCTCGATACGCGTGCCAGTAGCCATGCGACTCCGCCTCCTTTGGCGGAGCGAATGCTACGCCGATTTGCGCTTGCTCGGGGCGCGCTCAGCCGGTTTCTTGCGCGCAGAATTTGCCGGCTTGGCGCCGCCGCCACCGGCGCGGTGCTTCGACGTCTCTGCCAGGCTGCGCTGGAGGACGCTCACCAGATCGACCACGTTGGAGGGGCGCTTCTCCGCCTTCTTCGCCGGAGCCGGTGCCGCGCCGGCTTTCGCGTGAGCGCGAGCCGCGATCATCGCCTTCAGCTCCTCGGCGTACTTGTCGTGGAACTGCGTGGGATCGAAGGTCGCGGCCATCGCGTCGACGAGCATCTTGGCGGCCTTCTTCTCCCCCGCGTTCGCCTTGTCCCCCTTGAGCGGCGGAAGCTCGAGCGCCTTCGGATCGACCACCTCGTCGGCGAAGTGGAGCAGCTCGAGGATCATCGCCGCCCCTTCCGCGCGCACCACCGCCAGGTGCTCCTTCTCGCGGATGACCACCTTGGCGACGCCGACCTTCTTCGCCTCGGTGAGCGTGTCGCGCAGGAGGCCGTAGGCGTGCCGCCCCTTCTTCTCCGGCTCGAGGTAGTAGGGGCGGTCGTAGAGCATCGGGTCGATCTCCGACTCGTCGACGAACTCGCAGATGTCGACCGACTGCGTGGCCTCGACGTCGACCCGCTTGAAGTCCTCGTCGGTGAGCACGACGAACTTCCCCTTCGACACCTCGAACCCGCGCTGCACCTCGTTCCACGGCACCTTCTCGCCGCAGACCGAGCAGGTACGTGTATTTTGCACGCGCCCATGATCCTTCCCGTGGAGGAAGTGGAAGTGCAGCGTGTGCTCGCGCACCGCCGTCATGAGCTTCACCGGGATGGTCACCAGGCCGAAGTTGATCGAGCCGGTCCAGATCGAATGCGCTGCCATGAACGTGTCCTCGAATCTCTTGAGCGCTAGGTCCAGGCCTTGGCGGCCTTCTTCAACGCGGGTTCCAGCTTCACGCCGC
>JAMFST010000338.1 GCA_026225435.1 Labilithrix luteola | reverse complement strand
TTGCCGGGTCACCCGCGCTCGCGGCGGCGACGATATGCCCCTCGAGCGCGAGCGCGTCCGGATCGGCGCCGCCGAGCGACGGTGCCGGCTCGCCGCGAGCGTCGCCGATGGCCCGGGCGACGACGTCGCCGTTCTTCACCGCGAAGCGCTCGAGCGGCACCTTCCCCGATCGCGTCATGTACGAGACCATCAGCTGGTCGACCGAGAGGTGCAGGCGCTCGGGGAACGAGTCCCACCAGTCCTGGCTGCGCGCGGCGATCGACTGCAGGTGCTCGACGGCCGGGCGGCGACGCGACTCGTAGAGCGCGAAGGCCTCGTCCAGCGTGGCGGCCTCGGCCAGCGCCTGGGCGAAGGCGATGGCGTCCTCCATGGCCAGCTTGGTCCCCGAGCCGATCGAGTAGTGCGCCGTGTGCGCCGCGTCCCCCAGCAGGAGCACGTTGCGGTGGTGCCAGCGCTGGCAGCGGATGGTGCGAAAGCGCAGCCAGCGCGTCCGGTTCCCGATCAGCCGGTGCCCCTCGAGCTGCTTCTCGAAGGCGTGCGCGAGGTAGGCGAGCGACACCTCGTCCGACGCGTCGACCGGGAGCGCGGCGGTGGTGGCGTCGAAGCCGGCGCGACGCCAGGTGGCCTCGTCGGTCTCGATGAGGAACGTGCTCCGGTCCTTCGCGTAGGGATACGCGTGGGTGACGAAGGTACCGTGCTCGGTGATCGCCGGCGCGAAGAGGGCGCGCGGCAAGGCGAAGTCGGTCCCGCACCAGAGGTAGAGGGCGGCGCCGATCTTCACGTCGAGCCCGACGGCCGCGGCGAAGCCGTCGCGCGTGGTGCTGCCGGCGCCGTCGGCGGCGATGACGAGATCGGCGGAGAGATCGCTCGCCTGCACCCGCGAGCCGAAGTGCAGCTTCACGCCGACCTCACGCGCGTGTCGCTGGAGGATCTGGAGCAGCTCGGCGCGGCCGATGGCCACCAGGTTGTCGCTGGCCAGACGGACACTGTTCGCGCCGACCTCGAGGCTCATGTCGTGGGCGTACGCCGTCCGGGCGATGTCGTCGAAGGTGCTCTGATCCGCGGCGCCGAGGTTCTTCTGCGTCTTGGGGGCCAGGCCGACGCCGAAGCCGAACGTCTTGTCCGCCTCGCCGCGCTCGTAGACGTCGACGACCGCGGCGGGTTGCGCCAGCTTGAGGAGCCGGGCGGCGTACAGACCACCCGGGCCCCCTCCGAGGACGGCGATGCGACCGACCTTCATTTGGCCGGTGTGCCCGCCGCCCCGACCGGCACGAGCTCGGCGAGCTGGATGGCGTGATCCGGGTAGTTGGCCGGCACGACGCTGGAGAAGATGGCCGTGGCGCAGCGCGGGCAGGAGAGCTGGCGGAACACCACCGCGGCGTCCACGTAGGCCGACGGATCGCTCATCACGCTCGGTCCGGCGTCGGTCGACTTGCCTTCGTAGCGCGCGAGCGACAGCTCCGCGTCGGCCCGCGCGTCGCCGAGCTGCTGCCCGCAGTGGGCGCACCCGATGAGATGTCCGCCGTCGGCGTGCACCTCGATCAGGTTGTCGTCGAGGCGGCGCGCGTGCGCGAGATCGAGCAAGCGTTCGCGGGCGCCACCCTTCACCTGGCTGCGCCCCTTGCGCTCGCTGCGCAGACTCTCGCGCGCCGCGGCGGTCCCCTTCTCGTCGAGCGCGCCGTCTGCACCGAGCACCACGCCGTAGAGCGACTTCGCCGCGCCCGCCGTCACCCGCTGCTCGGCCACGTCGCTGACCACCGCCGCGGGCTCGCGCCGCAGCGGATCGCCGTACCCGCCGCCCCCCTGCCAGTGCATGTAGAAGACCTCGCCGGGCGCGATGTAGCTGTGCGCGTAGTTCTGCCCGAGCTCGCGCTTCCCTCCGCGCTCGTCGAGCTCCTCGAGCGTCCCGGGGATCTTCCCGTCGCCGAAGAGGTTCTTCATGCTGGTACCGCGGACGAGGATGTCGACCCCGGTGTTGCCCGGGTAGCCGCCGGAGAGGCCGCGGTTCTGCGAGACGGCCTTCCCGTTCGACGCGAGGACCAGGCCGATGGGCAGGCTGGTGCCGTGCGGGGTCACGGCGAGCGACGCGCTCACGCCGCCGCGGTGCCGGCCGGCGCCCCCCGAGTCGGGCTCCTCGCGCCTCCACAAGGTGAGCATCGGGTAAAGGAACTCGCTCATCTCGCTGTCCGGGATGCGCCCCATGGGGATGCAGAGCAGCCCACCGGTATCCATCCCGTCGGCATCCGGCCGCGCGCCGAAGCCGCCGGCCATCGGGTCCATGAAGATGTTGAGGAAGGGCACCGGCTGCGCGCCGCGCTCGTCGAGCCCGGCGAAGACCGCGGTGTCCCACGTGCCGCAGCAAGACGACTGCGGGCTGGCATTGAGACCCGCGGTGCTCCCCGCGCGGTCGAGCATGCGCGAGATGCACTCGGCCACGAGCGTGCCGGTGAGCCACGCCGGGCCGATGGGGCCGCGACCGACAGCGGCGGGGAACGTCGCGTTGTTGATCGTCCCCTCCTCGGAGATCAGGTCGAAGCAGCGCATCAGGCCGCCCGCTGCCCAGGGGATGTCGCGGGCGAGCATGGGGAGCAGCGCGAACATCACGCCGCCGCGCATGCCGGCGTACGTGCAGTTGATGACGCCGGACTGCTTGTCGGTCCCGGTGAAGTCGAACGTGAGGTGATCGTCCTTCTTGGTCATCGCCACCACGATCTTGTGGATGCCGCGATCCCCCTCGTGCGACTGATCCTGGTACCCGGTGGACGTCCAGGTGCCGTCGGGCAGCTTCTTCAGCTTGTCCTTCAGGCGCCCCTCGGCGTCGGTCATCATCCGCTTCATCACCGCCTTGACGGTGTCGGCGCCGTACTGCTCGATGATCGCCTTCATGCGCCCGCGGCCGACATTGTTCGCGCCGATCTTGGCGCGGAGATCGAGCCCCACCAGCAGCGGCACGCGCGAGCGGCGGGTCCACAGGTCGACCACGTCGCGCTGCAGCTCGCCGCCACGCACCACCTTCACCGGGGGCGTCGGCAGCGACTCGGAGAAGACGTCCTGCGCCGCGGGCGAGAACGAGCCTAGCCCCACGCCGCCGAGATCCGGCTCGTGGCAGACGGCGCTGGTCCAGGCGAACAGCTTCCCCTCGTGGAAGATCGGCTGGAAGACGATGACGTCGTTCTGGTGCAGCCCTCCGCCGACCCACGGGTCATTGCAGAGAAACATGTCCCCCTCGGCGATCCCCGGGCTCTTGCTGCGGTGCTGCAGTGTCCAGTAGATCGCGAGATCGACGGCGCCGGCGAGCATGGTGTTGTACAGGCCGATCTGGACCTCCTGCCCCATCTCGTCGCAGACCGCGAAGTCGAAGTCGTTCGCGTCGGTGACGATGGGCGAGCCGCTCATGCGCTTGAGCGC
The DNA here is from genome assembly GCA_026225435.1 of Labilithrix luteola. Lineage (GTDB taxonomy): Bacteria > Myxococcota_A > Polyangia > Polyangiales > Polyangiaceae > JAMFST01. The sequence continues at coordinate 5,523 of JAMFST010000338.1, read as the reverse complement.
TTCGCCCATCTCCTCGGTGATCGACCACAGGCGGTGGCGCACCACCTCGTAGGTGAGCGGATCGAGCGCGTCGATCTGCGCCTGCGTGACGTCGTGCGTCTCGAGCGCCGGCGGCAGCGAGCGACGCAGCGCCTCCGGATCGACGACCCGGCTCGAGAAGATCTCCGACCCCGGAATGGACATCATGACGTGGCTCCGATCGCGTGGGGGGTCTGGATGACGAGGTTGCCGAGTCCGTCGATGTGCGAGCGCATGCCCGCAGGGACCACGACGGTGGTGGTGGGGACCTCGACGATGGCGGGGCCTTCGATGACGTGACCGGCGAGCAATTTTTCGTAGTCGTAGATGGCGGTGTCGACGAAGTCGCGACCGCCGAGGCGCACCTTGCGGGTGCCGGCGCGGGCCACGCTGCTGTCCGGCGAGCTCGCCTTCTTCGCGTGCGGAAGCGACGGCGAGAACGGCAACGCCCCCTCGGCACGGACGCGGAAGGTGAGCGCCTGCACCCCGGCCTCGCGGAAGCCGGTGTCGGCTCCATAGAGCTCGGTGTACTTCTGCTCGAAGCGAGCGACGGTCGCCTCCAGCTCCGCGGCGTCGATGGCGCCGTCCTTCACCGGCGTGGCCAGCTCGGCGATCTGCATGCTGTAGCGAAGGTCTGCCTCGCGATGCAGCGTGATCTTGGAGAAGGCGACCCCCTGGCGCTTCATCGCCTCGAGCACGCGAGCCTCGAGCGCGGCGAAGCTCTTCTCCACCCGCCGCGGGTCGAGGGGGAAGGTCCCGGGGTCGGACGCCTCGGCGGCGAGCACCACGTTGGAGGTGGCGAGGCCATAGGCCGAGAAGGCGGAGGCGACCGCGCCCAGCGGGACGACGACTTCCTTGACGCCGATCTCTGCCGAGTACGCCGCGCAGTTGGCCGGGCCGGCGCCCCCGAAGGCGTACACCACGAACCGCCGCGGATCGTGCCCCGCCTCGACGACGACCTTGCGCAGGAGATCGCCGGTCTGTGCATTCTGCACGGCGTAGATGGCGGCGGCCGCATCCTCGACGGAGAGGTGCAACGGCTCGGCGATGCGCGTGCGGATCGCCTCGCGCGCCCTCTCCAGCGAGAGGCGCTTCTTGCCGCCGAGCAGGCCGCGCTCGGAGAGGATGCCGAGCACCAGGTTGGCGTCGGTGTTGGTCGGCTCGGTGCCCCCCTGGTCGTAACAGGCCGGGCCCGGCACCGCCTGCGCGCTGTGCGGACCGACGCGGAGGTTTCGCCCCCGGTCGATCCAGGCGATGGCGCCGCCGCCGGAGCCGATGGCGTGGACCTGGAGCGTCGGCACGTTGACCGGGTGGTGACGGATGACCGTGGACGACGCGCGCACCGGCTCGCCGTCGACGACCAGACCGGCGAGGAAGGTGGTGCCGCCGACGTCGGTGGAGATGATGTTCTTGTGGCCGAGCTGCTGGCCGAGCGCGACGGAGCCGATGACCCCGCCGGTGAGGACCGAGCCGACGGTGCTGATGGCGACCGACGGCGCCTCGCTCGCCGCGACGGCGCCGCCGTTGCTCTGCATGACCAGCAGCGGCCCCTTCAGCTTGTGGTCGCGCAGCTCCCCTTCGAGCGCGCCGAGGTACGAGCGCAGCCCGGGGCCGATCTGCGCGCTCATGATGGTGGTCGCGTTGCGGCTGAACTCGCGGATGCGCGGGCTCACCTCCGACGAGAGCGAGACGAACATCCGCGGCGCCTGCTCGTGGATCAGCTCCCGCAGGCGCTGCTCGTGCGCGGGGTTCTTGAACGACCAGAGGAGCGAGACGGCGATGGCCGCCACGTCCTGCGCGAGGAGCGCGGCGATGGCGACCTTCGCCTGCGCCTCGTCGAGCGGCACGACGACCGTCCCGTCGCGGTCGAGCCGCTCGGTCACTTCCAGGGCCAACCGCTTGGGGAGCAGGCCGTGCGACTTGGTCTGCCCCATCACGTTCTGCAGCTCCTCGGGGCCACGCCCGAGGTACCGCCCCTCGACGTTCATGATGTAGATCGAGTCGCGGTGCCCCTGGGTGGTGAGGAAGCCCACCGGCGGCACGTTGCCCGTCACCAGCGCGTTCAAGGACGAGGTGGTGCCGTGGGCGATGTGATGCGTGTCGGCCAGCATCGCCTCCAGGCTGACGCCCAGCTGGGTGGCGAGGACGCGCAGCACGTCCATCACGCCCCGCGAGTAGTCCGGCGGGGTGGACGGCGCCTTCGCCCCGTAGAGACGCCCGTCCGCGTCGCCCAGCACTGCATCCGTGAATGTCCCGCCGACGTCGACGCCGATCACATAGGTCATGGTTCTCTCACCGCCGTCGTCGATTCTTTTACGCTGCCGTACTTGTGTCAAGCGGATGGCGTCACTAATTCTACGTCAACGTAAAATGACGCAGACCCGAATCCAGTCGCCGTTGCGCATCGGCCAGATCGTCCCCAGCTCCAACACCACGATGGAGACCGAGATCCCTGCGATGCTGCGCCGGCATGCTCGTCACGGGCAGTCCTTCACCTTCCACTCCTCGCGCATGCGAATGCACCGCGTCACGCCCGAGGAGCTGGTGGCGATGAACAAGGAGGGGCTGCGCTGCGCCGCCGAGCTCTCCGATGCGCGCGTCGACGTGATGAGCACCGCGTGCCTGGTCGCCATCATGGCGCAGGGCCCGGGGTACCACCGCGAGGTGGAGCGCGATCTCGCCGAGGTGGTCGCGGCCAACGGCGCCAGCTCCCGGGTGATGACCTCGGCGGGCGCGCTGGTGTACGGTCTGCAGAAGCTCGGCGCGAAGAAGGTGGCGCTGCTCGCGCCGTACATGAAGTCGCTGACGGCCAAGGTCGTCGGCTATCTCGAGGCGGAGGGGATCGCCGTCCATGATCACCGCTCCTTCGAGATCCCCGACAACCTCGAGGTCGGGCGGATCGATCCGCGGCGCCTGATCGAGGACGTGAAGTCGCTCGATCTCACCGGCGTGGACACGGTGGTGCTCTCGGCGTGCGTGCAGATGCCGTCGCTCGCCGCGCTCGACATCGTCGAGCAGGCGCTCGGCCTGCCGGTCACCTCCACGGCGGCGTGCACCGCGCGGCAGATGCTCGATCTTCTCGAGCTCGACCCGCACGTGCCCGGATGCGGCGCCGTGCTCTCTCCTCGCCGATTGGTATAGCGTGGCGCGTCATGAAGAGCGCGCGCCGCAAACGCGAAGCGGCTGTCCCCGCCAGTGAGCCGAGAGACGTGAACGCCCGCACCCCGCGGAGCAACCTGGTCGAGAACGAGATCTTCGAGCGCGCGACGCAGCTCTTCGCCGAGCGCGGCTTCTCCGGCACCAGCCTGCAGGACATCGCCGACGCGATGGGGATGACCCGTCCGGCTCTTTACTACTACGTAAAAAACAAGGACGAGCTGCTCGTGAAGCTGGTCGCCGAGATCACCGAGAGCCCGGCGCGGCAGCTCGGCGTGATCAACGGCGACAAGAGCGTGGGGCCGCTCGATCGCCTGCGGGCGATGACGCGGCTGATCGTCTCGCAGGTGGCGGACAATCCCTCGCGCTTCCTCCTCCTGGTGCGCTCGGAGTCGAACCTGCCGGCCGAGGTGGCACAGGTGCACGTGCGCGGGCGGCGCAAGGTGCTCGCCGAGTTCGTCGAGGTCATCGACGACGCGGTGCGCGCGGGGCTCTCGCGCCCGGTGGATTCGCGGGTGGCCGCGCTGGGGATCATCGGCCTGTCCAACTGGGTGGCCTGGTGGCATCACCCCAAGGACGGGCGCACTGCCGACGAGATCTGCGACGAGCTGGCGGAGATGGCCGTGCAGTCGATCGCCCAGCCGGTCGCGCGCAAGGCGCCGGGGATCGAGGGCGCCATCAAGCTGCTGCGCCAGGATCTCGAGCTCCTCGAGCGCGCCGCCGCGGAGGGGGAGAAGGGGCGGAAGAAGACGCCGGGCAAGTCGTCGTAAAACATTTGACGATGACGTAAGTCGACGTACCTTGGGCTCATGGAACACCGAGTAAGAGGGGTCAACCACGCGGCGTTTCCCACCTTCGATCCCGAGGGCACGGTGCGCTTCTACCGCGACGTCCTCGGCTTCCCCGTCGCGCACACCATCTGCGCCAAGGGCTGGGGCCCGACGGCGCACCCCGACTTCGTCCACTTCTTCTTCGACATCGGGGACGGCGACCGGATCGCCTTCTTCTACTACTTCGGTGTCGACCCCTTCGGGGAGCGCGGCCAGGGGGACGCGCACTCCGGCCAGGCGGCGCACATCCCCGAGTACTTCGTCCGCTCGCGGCACCTCGCCGTCCACGTGGAGACCGAGGCGGATCTCCTCGAGTACAAGCGCCGCCTCGACGCCAGCGACTGGCCCTGCGAGATGGTCGTGCAGCACGAGACCATCGAGTCGATCTACGTGCACGATCCCAATGGCTACTTCGTCGAGGTCACCCGCCCCACGCGCGCCGTCGTGCCGCAGGAGGTGGCCGACGCCAACCTGACGATCGACGCGCTCCTCGCCACCGTGCGCAGCGGCAAGCCGTCGCTCACCGGTCTGTGGGAGAGCAAGGCGGCGCTCATCGAGAAGGAGAAGGCGCCCGAAAAGGGCGTCGCCACCCTGCTCGTCCTCGACGTGCCGGAGCTGGCGACGTTCCCCGAGGTCGCGCGGCAAGATCCCGCGGTGACCGTGCGCAAGGTCGGCGCCTTCTTCGAGATCGAGAAGAAGGGGGAGCTGGTCATCGACCGGCGCGCCACCGGGTGCCGCCACGCGGTCTGGTACTCGGCGGTGGGCGGCGTGCGCGGCGGCACGATCACCCAGTACGACAAGAACGCGCTGCGCGTGGAGCCCACGGCGTGAGCCGGCTCGGTCGGTTGGGAGACGGTCGCTACGTCGATCAGGAGGCGCTCCCCGCCGGCACGGTGACGACCGTGCACACGCTGGGCACGGGCGACGACGCCAAGGTCACCGGGGTGCTGCGGGTACCGGGCGAGAGCAAGGGCGCGCGTACGCGCACCGTCGTGATGATCATGCACCCGCGGCAAGACACGACGAACCACGGCCAGGTGCCGCTGCTCCTGAAGAAGGGGTACGCCGTGTGGACGCAGGGCAGCCGCTCGCCCAACAACGACCTGTCGCTCATCCACGAGCAGTGCCTGCTCGACGTCGCCGCTGGTATCGCCTTCCTGCGCGAGCACTTCGACCGCGTGGTCACCCTCGGCCACTCCGGCGGCGGGACGCTCTTTGCGTTCTACATCGAACAGGCGGGTCTGGCGCCCAGCGCGCGGCTGACGAAAGCGCCGTCGGGTCGCCCGGTGCCGCTCGATCAGGCGACGATGCCGCTCCCCGACGGAGCCATCTTCCTCGCGCCCCACCCCGGCCAGGGGGAGCTCCTCCTCGGTTGCATCGACCCGTCGGTGCAGGACGAGGGCGATCCGCTGTCGGTCGATCCGTCGCTCGATCTCTTCAACCCCGCCAACGGCTTCGCCGAGCCGCCGAGCAGCGCGCAGTACGACCCTACCTTCCTCGCGCGGTACGCCGCCGCCCA
>JAMFST010000337.1 GCA_026225435.1 Labilithrix luteola | reverse complement strand
CCAGCATCGAGGGGTGCACCGCGTCGACGAAGGCGAGCACGCGCAGCACGTGGAGCACCGTCGCCGCGTCGGCCATACCGGCCGCAACGCACGCCAGCTGCAAGCGCGCGATCTCATCGTGCGAGCGCGGGAGCGGCACAGGCGAGCGCCGGCGCTGTCGCCACGCCGACGGGACGCCCGAGCTCTTCGTTTGCAGCCTCGAGGTGAACGTCGACCGCGCTCTCACGACGGCGAGCGTACGCCGCACACTGGCGCGCTTCACGCCCGACCTCGGGGGCGGGCCAGCGTGAGCACCGTCGCCGGCCGCGGCGACGCTTCTAGGACGTCGAGGAGCGCACGAGCGCGGGCTAGGTCGCCGGCGGCAACGGCGGCCCCGATGGCGCCCTTGAGCGCGGCGTCGGGGTCGGCTGGCGACGGCTCAGCCGGCGGACGCGGTTCCGGTTCTACCGGCTCACCGGGTGCCGAAACCTCCTCACCGTGCTCGCTCAGCGAAGGCGACGGCGCGGCGTCTTTTTCGGCCTCTCGCGCGCCCCCCCCGTCCGAATTAGGCGCGCTTTCAAAGGTGTTCGATCCCCCTTTGCTCCACAAAGTAACTAGCCGGAATCGCAGTAGGTTTCGGCATCCGTACCCGCCCGTTGGGCCACTCGTTGGGCTGAAGCAACGAAGGCGGCAGCGGCGGGAAGGCTCACCGAAGCCGGCGCGAAGGTTCTCCGCCTCGCGGATGTAGCCCTCCGTCGTCGAGAAGCTCTGGTGCCCCGCTCGCTGCTTGATGCGCAGCGGGTCCTCGCCGGCGACCGCCATCCAGGTGATCCCCGTCGCGCGGAGGTCGTGGAAGGTGATGTGCTTCCGCCGCGTGTCGTCGGCGAAGAGGTCAGCGCGCTTCACCTGCGCCGTCTCGAGGTGCTGGCGGAGAGTCGGTGTGCTGCCCTTCGTGTTGGACATGGTGACCTCGTGGAACGCGGGACGAGCCCCGCCCGGCGTCCTCGAGCGCATCGGCTCGAAGGCACCAGGCGAGACGCGGCTCACGTCGAGGAGCAGGACAGAGCCACCTGTCCGCGTGTCGCTCGACGGCGCCCGGCATCGTGGCTACCGTGGTTGCCGTCATGGCGTCGATACCTGCTCGCCCTACCGAAACCGTCTCGCCCCCGAGCTCGGCTCGCATGCCGCAGGCCGCTCCGGCCAAGGTCGACACGCAGGAGCATCGCAAGCGGATGGCCGACGCGCTGGACGAGTTCGTCGAGGATCATCGCGAGCTGCTCACGGCGTTGGCGAAGTAGGAGCGCCGCCGGGCTCGCGTGCGGATCGACGACGTCATCTTCGTCGAGATGGAGGATGCGGAGCGTGCACACGCGCGCGTCCTGGCCGAGTTCGGCGGTCCGCGGGGGACATCGACCGTGGGCTTCTCGAATCGGCCGTCCACGCCGCGCGTAACGGCTACTTCACATCGCTGGCGGAGGTGGCAGCGGCCTACCTCGTAGGGATCACCCTGGCGCACGCGTGCGTCGACGGGAACAAGCGACTCGGCGTGACCTGCGCCGGCATGTTCCTGCGCGCGAACGGCTATCCGGTGCGCCTCGATGTTCGTGAATGGGAACCGCTGGTGCTTCGCGTGGCCGAAGGGCGGCGAGGCGGCGCAGATCTCGACGAGCTGCGGCGCGACGTGGCGGCTGCCTTCGTCCAGGTCATGGGAGGCCCCGGCGCTTTCGCCGCTGAGCCCTAAGGGTGCTCGGGCATCCGACGACGTAGCCTCGCGCCGTGGAGTGACGCGATAGGTTCCACGAAGATACGGCACGAGAATTCGTCGGCGATCACGCTCGCCGAAACGGGTAGCTAGCCCGTCGCCTAATCGGCGCTCCAGTCGGAGAAGGCGATAACCGCGGGATGCACCTTCAGGGCGCGCGCGAGTTTCTTAGCGCGCTCGATGCCCAGGTTTCGCCCGTCCGGCTTCGATGCTCGAGATGGTTGGCTGCGTGAGGGACGCGCCCATGGAGGCCGAGTCGTGACGAACGCAGGTGCTTCAGCTGCCCCATCAGCTTCTCGTCGCGGAAGCCCTCGATGGCGCGCAGGCCGTGCGGCCCGCTCGTCTCGACGATGAGCACCCGCGCGTTGAACTTCTCGTCGACGTCTCGAGGCACTCGACAATAGCTAACGCATT
>JAMFST010000336.1 GCA_026225435.1 Labilithrix luteola | reverse complement strand
GAAGCTCACGCCGACCGGACGGTCCATGCGCGGCGTCCCCTCTTCCTGGCGACGGATCGGGTGATCGTGGAGCGTCCACGTCATCGTGGTGCCGCCGCCGTCGTGCGTCGTCTGCGCGGCGCCGAGCATCGGGTGGCTCCACAGCGTCGGCTGGAGCGCGTCCGGCAGGTGCATCTCGATCTTCGCTTCGTGGATGCCGGCGCGCTCGGGGAGCAGATCCGGCGTGTCGATGGCGACGGAGCCGCTCTCGCCCGGGATGCTGAAGCCGTCGTAGACCGCCTCGACGATGTCGCCTTGCTCGAGCTGCGCGAGATCGGCGTGCCCCTGCGAGGCGTGCGGCGTGGGATCCGGCTCGAGGACGCGGCCGTCCTTCTTGAAGATGCGCCGGCGCAGCACGCGGCTCGACTCGCGCCCGCCGATCTGCGGCAGCGGCGCCTGGGCATTCTCCTCCACGTCGGTGGTCCCGCTCACGCGGCGGACGTCGAAGAGGGTGAAGCGGACCACGCCGTGCGGCCCGACGTCGTAGCGCTCCTCGTGACGGAGGATGGCGGTGGCGGCGCTCGGGAGGATCGGGGCGGCGCGGTCGGCGGCGGCGAGCTTCTCGGCCTCGCCGTCGAAGGCGCGCAGCGCATCGTCGCCGCGCGCGACGAAGAGCGGCCCGAGCGCCTGCGGGGCGTCGCGGGCGGTGAGGGGGGTGACCGAGAGGCGCCCCTTGTCGGTGTCACCGCTGCCGGCAGCGCCCGTGACGAGCTCGTCGCTGAGCGTGCGCTCGCCCGGGAGCAGGCGCGCCACGATCGACTTCACGCGCGGCAGGTCGTGCGCACCGAGCGCGTCCCGGAGCGAGATGCCCAGCCAGGCGTCGGGCGCGCCGGCCAGCTGGCGGACCCGCTCGATCTCGGCCTCGGCGGCGACCAGGTCCCCCTTGGCGCGGAGATCGTCGTGGCAGTCGAGGTCGTCGCGCTTGTGCGGCGCGGCGGTGGAGCAGTCGAAACCGATGCTCTCGGCGCCGACCCGCTGGAAGGCGGAGTCCTCGACGTCGACGAGCAGCGAGGTGCCGGCGAGCGGCCCCTTGGCGCGGTCGAAGGCGGCCGCCGCGCGGTCGAAGAGGTGCGCCTCGCCGCTGACGGTGGCGTCGAAGGCGTCGAGGAGGGCGGCTTGCGAGGTGCTCTTGGTGACCGACGCGCTCGCCTTGGCGCGCTGCTGATCGAGATCGCGCAGCGTCTCGATCTCCGCTTCCCCTTCGCCGCGGCGCTCTCCGGCGAGACGGGCGTGGGCGGCGATCGACTCCCAGGCGCCCGGCCATACCTCGATGACCCGCTCGTGCACCGAGCGGGCGCGTTCGGCGCGCTCGACGGCGCTGAGGTCCTCGGCCGAGTCGACGGCGCGTCCGTAGAGGAGCGCGACCGCCGGCGAAGCATCCGAGCGCAGGGCGTACGGCGAGAGCATGCGCTCGGCGGTGCGCGGCTCGCCGAGGGCGAGGGCGCCGGCGGCGAGCAAGGCGCGCTCGTCGTCATTTCCGGCCGCCGGCATCGCCAGCAGCACGGGGTGCGCGAGCTTGGCATCGGCGCGCGAGCCGACCGCCGGAGCGTGCGTGGGCAGCGGCTTGCCGTGCGCGTCGAAGACGTCGACCTCGACCCCTTCGCCGTCGTTCTGCATGTCGGTGCGCACCACCAGCCGGACGGTGCCGCGGTCGGCGTGCGCGCGGACGAAGCGGGCCACCTCGTCCCCCCCGAGCTCCGCCCCGCGGTCGACCAGGAGCAGGCCGTTGGCGCGCAGGGTGGTCGGCGAGTGCGAGCGCAGGGCGATGCCGATGTCCCCCTCGTCGGGCACCTCGACGTCGACGAGCACGTCGCGCACGCCGCTGCGGGCGCTGACCGCGACCAGCGGGATGGAGCAGCCGCGCCGGGCGACGACCGCGGTGTCGAGCATCGTCTTGAGCTTGCCGGGCAGGGGAGTCGCCGCCGGTGCCTGCGCCCCGAAGGCCGCCAGCGGATCCTCCTCGCGCACCGCGATGGGGCCGGCCCAGTCGAGCGGCCCGGTGACCCGCGCCTCGGTCGCGCAGCCGTGCGCTCCGCGCCAGCCGTGCGCCTCGGCGGTGTACCCGCGGTGGGTGTAAATCTCTTCCATGGCCCGGGCGATGAGGCCGCGGGTGAAGGGGTCATCGGCGTCGTCCGCGATGCGGGCGAGCTCGGCGAGGGTCGAGTGGCTCGCCGGCTTCGCCTCCGGCTTGCCCAGCGAGCCCTCGACGGTGCGGTAGACGAGCCCCGAGTCGTCGGTGGCCGTGGCGAACGACGAGACCGTGCGCGACACCAGCGCGTCGATCGCCGCCGCCGCGGTGTAGAGCGATACCGGATCGTTGGGCGCCTGCTCGGCGCGCGAGAGCACGTCGAGATAGTGGATGCGCGCCTGCCCGGGGTCGCCGACCTGCTCCTCGTGCATCGCCGCGACGAACGGGCCCGCGGTGTTGGCCCGCGCATGCGGATCGCGCGCCGGCCCACCGGTGCCGCACGCGGCGGTGACGAGCGACGCGAGAGCGGCGAGCCGGACGACCCGCGCTTGCTTGAGAGCCTTCACTTGCCACCTCCGACGGGCGCCATGCGCACCGTCTTGTGCATCAGCGCGTCGACCCGCTGCAGCCAGGCGCGCCAGGCGCCGTACTTCTCGACCGGGATGGTGCTGGCGTCGAAGCTCGTGCGCCGCGTGATCAGCATCGCCCGCGCGTCGTGCGGATCGCGGCTGATGGTCAGCTCCGCCTTGCCGAACTCACCGCCGTCCTCGACCCCGCCGGCCGGCGGATCGACCCAGGCGAACCCGGGCGCGGCGATGACCTTCAGCGTCCGCTGCTGGTGCATCGGCGCGAGGTAGGGCGGCAGCACCACCGGCAAGGTGCGCTTGACCAGCGGCGCCAGCTGCGAGGCGAGCGTCTGGCTGGGCGAGACCGGCACCACCAGCTCCCCCGACTCGTGCCGCGCGAGCCCCTGCGAGTGCGCGCTGTACTTCACCCAGGCGCGGCCATCGGGGAGATCCCCCTTGAAGTCGATCTTCTTGTCGACCTCGCTGCTGGGGAGCCAGGGCGCGACGAGGTTGTCCTCGACGTACTGCTCGCGCGCGTCCGGCTCGCGCAGGTTGGTGCGCAGCCAGAAGGCGCCGTCGCCCATGTGCATCTCCTCGCCGGTCATCTCGGCGGAGCCGTCCGCCTTGAGCGTGAGGCTCCAGGTGACGTTGGCGCCGTGATCGTCGGGCGAGCTGTTCGGCAAGGTGACCACCGCGGGCGGCCCGGCCATGCGCAGGGCGACTGCGCGCGCGTCCATCGACGGCACCGGTCCCAGGCGCGACTGCGGGCTGGTGGCGTCGAGGTAGCGGCCGCCGTTCGGTCCCGGGCCGGGGAGAAACGCGATGCCGTGATCGAACATCGGCACGGCGGCGTTCTTGGCCAGGAGCACCGACGGCTCGGCGGTCAGGCGCGTCTGCACCATGACCTCCTCGGCCTCGATGTTCACCGCCTTGAGCAGGGTGATGAGGAGGAGCGCCTTGTCGTCGCAGTCCCCCTCGCGGCGCGCCAGCAGCTGCTGCGGGCGGTTCGGCAGCCACCACTCGCCGCTCACGTAGTTCACGTAGCGGATGTCGTCGGAGACGAAGTCGAAGAGCGCCTTGAGCTTGTCCTCGCGGCTGGTCTTCCCCTTGGTCAGCTCGGCGGCGAGGTGCTTCACCTCGTCGTCCGGATCGGTGAAGCCCTTGACCGCCTCGGCGTACCAGGCGCGGAAATCCGCCCAGGTGTGGAAGGTCGAGCCGACCACCAGCGGCGTCGTCTCCGAGAGCTTCGGCGCGAGCGGCTCGTCCGGCACGGTGGGCGGCTTGGTCCACACCAGGTGCATCACGTGACGCGAGCCTTCGTCGTGCTCGCTGCGGGCGTAGGAGCCCGGCGGCGCGCCGATGACGTCGACCCAGATGGGGTGCGACCTGGGGAACTCGATGACGTCCTCGTTGTACAAGGTCGGGTGCGTGCTCGGCGCGCCGGCGAAGTCCATGAAGTAGAACGGCGCGTCGCCGCGACCGCCGACCGCGGTGCTCGTCCAGGCGCGCACCGCGACCTCCACGGTGTCGCCAGGCGAGAGCTCCGGCCAGCGGATGCGCGGCCGCGCT
>JAMFST010000335.1 GCA_026225435.1 Labilithrix luteola | reverse complement strand
GTGATGTGCGCCGCCATCCGCTCGCGCACCTGCTCGGTGAGCTGCTCGACGTCCTTGGTGGTCACCGACAGCTCGGCGAGCGCCTCGAGGATCGAGCGGAGATCGCGGATGGAGATCCCTTCGCGGACCAGGTTCTTCAAGATGCGCACGAGATCGCCCAGCGAGATGAGCGTGGGGATGACGTCGTCGACGACCTTGGGGGCGTGACGGGAGAGGACCTCGAGGAGGTGCTGCGCTTCCTGGCGGCCGATCAGCTTGTGGGCGTTCGTGCGGAGGATCTCGGCCAGGTGGGTGGCGACGACCGAAGCGTGGTCGACCACGGTGTAGCCGAGGGCCTCGGCCATCTCCTTGTCGCGGATGGCCACCCAGCGGGCGGGCATGCCGAAGGTCGGATCGAGCGTCTTTTCCCCCTCGATGGCCGGCGCGGTGCCGCTCGGGTCGACGGCGAGCAGGCGCCCCGCCTTGCAGTTGCCGTTGCCGACGTCGTTGCCGGAGATGAGCACGCGGTAGCCACCCGGAGGCAGCCCGAGGTTGTCGCACACGTGCACCGGCGGCATCACCACGCCGAGCTCCTTTGCGATCTGCGTGCGCAGCGTGGCGACGCGATCGAGCAGCGTGCCGCCGCGCGCGGCGTCGACCAGGCCGACCAGCTCGTAGCCGACCTCCAGCGTCAAGAGGTCGACGGTCAACGCGGAGTCGACATCGGCCTGCGCGCGCTTGGCGTCGCTGGCGGCCACCTCGGCCGGCGTGCTGTTGGCGGTGATGGTCCCGGCGGGCGGAGCTTCGACGGGGGCGAGCCGCTTGGCGCCGACGATGAGGAGCACGGCGAGGACCGCGCAGGGGAGGAACGGCATTCCCGGCATGAGGCCGAGGACCGTCAGAATTCCGGCGGTCATGTACACCGGGCGCTTCTTGCCGAAGAGCTGCGCACCGAAAGCGCGACCGATCTGGTCGCCGGTGGCGCTGCGGGTGACGACGATGCCGGCCGCAGCCGAGATGAGCAGCGCGGGGATCTGCGAGGCGAGCGCGTCGCCGACCGAGAGGACCGAGAAGGTCTCGCCGGCCTTGGCCAGATCCATCCCGCGCATGACGCCGAGGATGAGGCCGCCGATCAGGTTGATGGCGGTGATGAGCAGGCCGGCGATGGCGTCGCCGTGGACGAACTTGCTGGCGCCGTCCATGGCGCCGAAGAAGTCGGCCTCGCGCTCGAGCGACTTGCGCCGCATGCGGCCGACATCCGGCGTGATCTGGCCGGACGAGACGTCGGCGTCGATCGCCATCTGCTTGCCGGGCATGGCGTCGAGGAAGAAGCGGGCGGCCACCTCGGCGACGCGGCCGGCGCCCTTGGTGACGACGACGAAGTTGATGACCGCGAGGATCAAGAACACGACGAGGCCAACGAGGATGTTCCCCTCGACGACGAAGCGTCCGAAGGCCTCGACCACCGAGCCGGCCGACCCCTGCCCTTCCCCGCCGTGCAGCAGGATCAGGCGGGTCGTCGCGACGTTGAGGCTCAGTCGGAGGAGCGTCGCGATGAGGACGAAGGCCGGGAAGGCGCTGAACTCGAGCGCTTCCTCGATGAAGAGGGCCGTGAGGAACACGCCGATGGCCAGCGCGATCGACACCGACAGCAGGATGTCGAGGAGCATCGCCGGCACCGGCAGCACCATCATCAAGATGATCCCGATGATGCCGAGCGGGACGATGACGTCGGCTTTCGTGCCCTTCTTGTTGGTGCTCACGGCGGCTCTCTACGCACGCTCCATGCCGCGTCCGATCGAGTCCGAAATCACCCAGGTCAGCTCCTTCGCCCCTTAATTTTGTAGACGAAGGCGAGGATGCGGGCGACGGCGGCGAAGTGGGCGGCGGGTACG
>JAMFST010000028.1 GCA_026225435.1 Labilithrix luteola | reverse complement strand
GCGGACCTTGTTCATCGAACCTCCGGACGACTGCATGCTTCACTCCTCGACCGAACCAGCCGGATCTCGTGTGAGATCGATGCGTTCGTCACTGCCATCACGGCGAGCTCGCCTCGCCCTGCGAGCGCGCCCAGCGCTGCTTTGGTACTCCAGACCACTACATTTCCTGCGTCGGCTGCGTGACGGATGGCCGAATCCTGCGTGATCGAGCCGGCGTCCGTGGCCACGAGGACGAGAAGATCGTCCCCCGGGCTGCGGCCGATGGCCTCGATCGTCGAATCGGCACCCAGGGTCAGCTTCCGGGTGCGCGCCGCCGCCATGATCAGGCCGGTGGTGCGCCGATCGAGCGCCTCCACCACCTGGTCGGCCAGCTCGTCTCCGGTGACCTTCACCTTGCAGCGGAAGGAGCGCGCCAGCCCGGACTTGGCGGCCTTGTCGAGGCACGCGCGGTTCGGGTGGACATGCGCGCCGCGGCCGCCTGCTCCGCCGCCACCAGGCTTCGGACCGGCGGACGCGTCGACCGCGACCTCGGCGAAGCCTTCGGGCAGGACGGGACCGCAGACGAAGCGAAGGAACGCCTCGGGCGTCCCCTCCTCTCCGCAGCCGACACACGTCCGCACCGAAGCGTGGGTGCGCTTCTCCATGCGGTCGTCGATGTCGGCAGTCTGGGTCCCGTTGTGCATCTTTTCTTTCGAATTCTCTCGATTTGCTTTGGTTACAGTTGGTTCAGACGGGGGGCGCGCGGGTCTCTTCAAGGACCTCAGGAATGCGCCTCGGCGGTCGCCGCTTCTGCCGCCTTGGCGCGTGCCTCACGGCGCGCAGCCTCGATGGTCTTGGACTCACCGGAGATGAACTCCTGTGCGCCCTGCTTGATCCCGCGGGCCTTCTTGATGCCGAGGCCGGTCTTGATGGCGAGCTTGTCCTCGTCCTCGCGGAGGATGTCCTCCACGCTGCGGTAACCGGCCTCCTCGAGGAGGGTCACGGTGCGGTCACCGACGCCGCGAACGAAGAGGAGCCGCTCCTTCTCGGTGAGCGCCTCCACCTTGGTGGTGGCGGCGTGGATGCGCTGCTGGCGCAGGCGCTCCATCGTCTCCTCGGCGGCGGTCTTGATCTGCGTGGCCTGCTCGGCGGTGCCGATGCCGGGGATGCCGGCGAGCTCCTCGTCCGTCGCCTCGACCAGCTCCTCGAGAGCGCGGAAGCCCATGCGGTACATGGAGCGAGCGACGGCCTCGGCGACGCCGTCGATCTGCTGGAGAGCGGTGATCGCCTCCTCCTCCATCTGCTTGAACTTCGACTCGCTGATGATGTCGAGCTTCCAGCCGGTGAGCTGGGCCGCGAGGCGGACGTTCTGCCCCTTGCGACCGATGGCGAGCGAGAGCTTCTCGTCGGGGACGACCAGCTCCATGCGGCCGTCGGCCTCGTCGACGATGACCTTGTTGACCTCGGCCGGCTGGATGGCGGCGCAGACGAAGCGCGCCGGATCACGGTCGTAGGGGACGATGTCGATCTTCTCGCCGCGCAGCTCCTGGACGACGGCCTGGACGCGCGAGCCCTTCATGCCGACGCAGGCGCCGACCGGATCGACGTCCGCGTCGCGGCTGGTGACGGCGATCTTGGAGCGAGCGCCGGCTTCCCGGGCGCACGCCACGATGCGGACGATGCCCTCGTAGATCTCCGGGACCTCGGCCTCGAAGAGCTTCTCGACGAGCTTCGGATCGGCCCGGCTCAGGATGACCTGCGGGCCGCGGGCCTCGCGGTCGATGTCCTTCACGTAGGCGACGACCCGGTCACCCGGGCGGTAGGTCTCGCGCGGGGTCTGCTCGCGGAACGGGAGGATTCCTTCCGTGCGACCGAGGTCGACGATGAGGTTGTTCCCCTTCTCGAAGCGACGGACGACGCCCTTGATGAGCTCGCCCTTCTTGTCCTTGTACTCGTTGAAGATCAGGTCGCGCTCTTCGTCGCGGACGCGCTGGATGAGGACCTGCTTGGCGGTCTGCGCAGCGATGCGGCCGAAGGCGGCGCGCGCCTGCTTCACGTTGAGGAGGTCGCCGAACTCCTTGTCCTGCTCGGCCGCCTTCTTCGCGTCCGCCGGGTGCCAGAAGATCTGGAAGCCGAGCTCCTCGCCGAGCTCCGCCTCGAGGCCGGCCGCGACCGCGTCCTCGAGGGCGATCTCGCGCTCCTCGTCGGACACGTCGTCGACGACGGTCATGTACTGGAAGAGGTCGATCTGGCCGCCGCTCGATTCGTTGAAGCGTGCCTCGAGCTCCCGGTTGGGGCCGAAGGTGCTCTGGGCTGCCTTGAGGATGGCCTCTTCGATGGTCTTCAGCAGACGACCTTTGTCGATGCCCTTGTCCTTGGCGACCGTTTCGATCGCTTCGAGCAGTGACGGCGGCTTCTTTTGGGCTTGCGTTGCGATGGCCATGGCGTCTTACTTTTTGTGGTTCAGTTTCGGTTGGGTCGAGGTGCTGCCAATAGTCTTGCCCGCAGTCTTGGCGGCCGGCGCTTTGCCGCCGCCTTTACCTGGGCGCGCGCGCGGGCCGAACTCGAAGACGAGCCGAGCCTGAGACACTTCGGCGAAGGGGACGCGGTGGTGGCGGCCGGAGTCTTCGACGAGGACGTCGTCCCCTTCCAGACCTCCCAGGATGCCGACCAGCACCTTCTGCCCGTCGACGGCGTGATGGAGCTTCAGCTTGGCCTTCTGCCCCGCGAATCGGCTGAAATCCCGGCGGTCACGGAGCGGGCGCTCCACGCCGGGTGAGCTGATCTCCAGATGATAACGATGGGCAATCAGGTCCGCCACGTCGAGGGCGGGAGAAAGATCGCGCGCCACGTTGGAGCAAAGCTCGAGATCGACCGCGGCTTGCTCGGTGGTGAGGTTGGTCTCGGCGGCGCCGAGCTTCTCCACGAAGATGCGCAGGACCCAGCCGCCGGTCTCGGTCTTCAGCTCGACATCGACCACCTCCCCGCCATGGGCGTGCACGACCGGCGCGATGACGGCGTTGAGCCGCTCGCGATCGAACGTGGACGAAGCTTTGGGCTGGGCTGAGGCGTTCATGGGAGGGGGAGCGAGAAGGCTGGGAAAATCGAGAGCTGAAACCGGCGGGGAAAATGAAAAAACGCGACGTCCCCGCCAGCCGGCGTCGGGAGTCGCGTCATCAACTACCAACTGGAGGGGCCGGGACCCTACCTCCTTACGCCGCGGCTAGCAAGGCTCACGAGCAGGTGTGTGTCGGGTGACGTCTAGTTTTCGGGGTAAAGCGGAACTAAAGCCTCCTCGTGACCAAGGACGCACGAAGTCGGGCGGGGCAGCGAGACTCGCGTCCTCACGTGGTCGTCGTCGGCGGCGGCTTCGGCGGGCTGACGGCGGCGCAGGCGGCAAAGCGGCTCGGGGCGCGGATCACCCTGATCGACCGCACCAATCACCACCTGTTCCAGCCGCTCCTCTACCAGGTGGCGACCGCGGGGCTGACCGCGCCGGACATCGCGGCGGCGATCCGCTCGGTGCTCGCCGAGCGCGAGGACGTCACGGTCCTTCTCGACGAAGTCGTCAGGGTGGACCTGGCGGGCAAGACGCTGACGCTCGCCACCGGTGATGTCCGCACGCTGTCCTACGACTACCTGGTGCTCGCCGCGGGGGCGCGCACCAACTACTTCGGTCACGACGAGTGGGCCGCGCGCGCGCCCGGGATGAAGTCCATCTCCGACGCGCTCGAGATCCGCCGCCGCGTGCTGCTGTCATTCGAGCAAGCGGAGACGACGCGCGACAGGAAGAAGCGCGAGGCGCTCATGACGTTCGCCATCGTCGGCGGTGGATCCACCGGCGTGGAGCTGGCGGGTGCGGTCGCCGAGCTCGGTCGCTTCGTGCTCGCCAGTGACTTTCGCCACATCAGACCGGAGCAGTCGCGCGTGGTGCTGATCGAGGCCGGGCCGCGCCTGTTGCCGGCGTTCGCCGCGGAGCTGTCGGACAGCGCGCGCCTGGAGCTGGCCGGCTTCGGCGTGGACGTGCGGCTCGGTACGAAGGTGGAGGCGATCGACGCGGAGAAGCTCACGCTGCGCAGCGCCGACGGCACGGTCGACGAGCTGCCGGCGGCCACGGTGGTGTGGGCCGCCGGGGTGAAGCCGGTGCCGCTGGCGGAGGCGCTCGGCCTGCCGACCGCGCGCGACGGTCGGGTGAAGGTGTCGGGCGATAGCTCTGTTCAGGGACACGCCCAGCCATTCTGCATCGGAGACGTGGCGTACCTGGAAGGGCCCGGTGGGT
>JAMFST010000334.1 GCA_026225435.1 Labilithrix luteola | reverse complement strand
CGACGCGCTGGCGCAGGCGGGGGATGCCGTCTCCGCCGCGGCCGCCGCGCCTGCTCCGCCTCCCAACGTGACCCTCCCGGTCGTGCAGAGCGACCCCGGCGCCCTCTACCCGCCGCGCGCCATCCAGGACGGCGTGCGCGATCCGGTCACCGTCACCGTGGTCGTCACCGTCGGCGTCGACGGATCGGTGAAGGGGACCAAGATCGAGACGCCCGTGGGCCACGGCTTCGACGAGGCGGCTCTCGAGGCGGCGAACAAGCTCGTCTTCGCTCCGGCCACCCGCGACGGCAAGCCCATCGCCGCGCGCATCAAGCACCAGTACGCGTTCGCGCCGCCCCCTTCGCGGCTCGTCGGGCGGGTCACCGAGATCGGCTCGGGCAACCCGATCGTCGGCGCCGCGGTGGAGGTTCGCGGCATGTCCGGCGTCCTCGACATGGCGCGCACCGACGCCAGCGGCGACTGGGCCATCGAGGGGCTCGGGCCGGGCAGCTACCACGTCGAGGTCCACGTCCGTGACTCCGAGTCGGCGAGCGCGCCGGCGGAGAAGGCCGACGTCGACCTGGCCCCCGCCGAGGAAGCGCGCGTGCTCCTCCGCGTGGCACCGGCGCCGAAGACGAAGACCGCCGGCGACGAGGATGCCGAGGACATCACCGTGCGCGGTGAGCGCCCCCCGCGCGAGGTGGTCAAGCGCACCCTCACCGAGCGCGAGCTCGAACGCATCCCCGGCACCAACGGCGACGCGCTCAAGAGCCTGCAGAACCTCCCCGGCGTCGCCCGCCCGCCGCTGCTCGCCGGCTTCCTCATCGTGCGCGGCTCGGCGCCGCAGGACACCAGCGTCTTCGTCGACGGCACCCTGGTGCCGATCGTCTACCACTTCGGCGGGCTCTCCTCGGTCGTGCCGAGCGAGCTGCTGAGCAAGATCGACTTCGAGCCCGGCAACTTCAGCGCTCAGTACGGGCGCGCCACCGGCGGCATCGTCGACGTCGGCATCCGCGACCCCAACCCGGACGGCAAGGCGCACGGGATGGTGCAGGTCGACCTCATCGACGCGCGCATGGTCGCCGACGTGCCGCTCGGCGCGGGGTGGAGCTTCGTCGCCGGTGGGCGTCGCTCGTACGTCGACGTCTGGCTCAAGCCGGTCCTGTCGGCCACCAACGCCAGCGTCACCGCGGCGCCCGTCTATTACGACTACCAGGCCGCGCTGGTGAAGAAGATCAACTCGCACTCCGACTTCCGCCTCATGCTGTTCGGGTCGGACGATCAGTTCCAGATCCTCGACAAGACGCCCTCCGGAAGCGACCCGTCGGTCGGCGGCGACCTCGGCGATCACACGTCGTTCTGGCGCGTGCAAGCGCGCTACCGGAACAAGATCTCCGACAGCACCGAGGTGCGCATCGTGGGCGCCTTCGGAGCCGACGTCCTCGACTTCAACCTCGGCGACGACTACCTCCGCGTCCACTCCAACCCGGCCAGCCTGCGCGCCGAGCTGACGCAGAAGATCGCCCCGCACGTGGTCGCCAACGTCGGCCTCGATCTGCTCGGCGGCGGCTACACGGTCAACGTGCGCTTTCCCCCGCTGCCGACGCCGGGGCAGCCGCCCGCCGGTCCCGGCCTCGCGCAGAACCCGCTCACCAGCAACTCGAGCGGCTTCAACAACCGCCCGGGCGCGTACACGGAGCTCGAGCTCACCCCGTTCAAGGGGACGCGCATCGTCCCCGGCTTCCGCGCCGACTACGCCAACGACACCGACAAGTGGGATCTCGCGCCGCGCGTGTCGGCCCGGCAGGACATCCGCTCCGACTTTCCGCGCACCACGGTCAAGGGGGGCGTCGGCGTCTTCATGCAGCCGCCGCAGTTCCAGGAGACCGACAAGGTGTTCGGCCAGCAGGGGCTCCGCTCCGAGCGCGCCATCCACTACGACATCGGCTTCGAGCAGGAGATCACGCGGCCGGTGGAGCTGACGGTCGACGGCTTCTACAAGCAGCTCGACGATCTCGTCGTGCAGGGGGCGCTCAACGGCGGAACCGGCCGGGTCATCGGCGCCGAGATGTTGCTCAAGTGGAAGCCGGACGCGCACTTCTTCGGCTGGCTCTCGTACACGCTCTCGCGCAGCACGCGCGACAACGGGCCGGGCACGCCGCAGGAGACCTTCCAGTACGATCAGACGCACATCCTGGCCGTGCTCGGCAGCTACCGCCTCGGGCGCGGCTGGGAGATCGGCGGCCGCTTTCGCCTCGTCTCCGGCAACCCGTACACGCCGAACGGCTACGGCTTCTTCGACGAGAACGCGGGCGTCAACCTCGCGCTGCAGGGCTACCCGCAGTACAGCCAGCGGCTGCCGATGTTCCACCAGCTCGACATCCGCGTGGACAAGAAGTGGACCTTCGCCAAGTGGCGGCTGTCGGCCTACCTGGATGTACAGAACGTGTACAACCAGGCCAACGTCGAGGCCATCGGCTACAACTACAACAACACGCGCACCACCCCGACCACGGGGCTGCCCATCCTGCCGGTGCTCGGCATCCGTGCGGAGCTGTAGATGAAGCGCCGGCTCGTTCAGTCTCGCTCGCGCACACTCACCGGTGCCGGTGTCGGATTCGTGGCCGCGGTGACCGCGCTCTTCGGCGCGTCGAGCTGCGGCCCGCAGTCGTTCTTCTCGGAGAGCCTGGTGAGCGGCCTGCGCATCCTCGCGTCGAGCGCGACCGAGCCCTACGCCAAGCCGGGCGACGCGGTCACCTTGAACGTGCTCACCGCCGACGGCCGTAACAACCCGACGCCGGCGGGCACCGTCTCGTGGATCCCCATCGTCTGCGAGGATCCTACCCTGGACCTCTACTACGCCTGTTTCGGCAACTACGCCGACGGCGGCGTGCTCCTCGCGGCCGATGGCGCAGCACCGGCGAGCGCGAGCGATGGGGGCGACGCAGGCGACGACGGTGGCACCGCCGTCGACGCCGGCACGACGACGACCACGCCGACGCCGCTGGCGGGCGGCTTCAGCTCGCTCCCCACCGGGGTCGATCTCACGCCCTACTTGCCGACCGGGCCGAGCTTCAGCTTCACCATGCCGGAGGACGCCATCACCCGGCACCCGGTGGTCGCCGGCACGCACCCCTACGGGCTGGTCGTGCTCTTCAACGCCCTCTGCGCCGGCCACCTCCAGTTCACCGGCGCGACGAACGGTGGCCCGCAGGGCGGAATCCCCATCGGCTGCTACGATTCGAACAACGTGGCCGTGGACTCCGACAACTTCGTCTTCGGGCTCACGCGCGTGTACGCCTACACCGATCGGCCGAACGCCAACCCGACGATCACCAGCGTGGCCCTCGGCCCCACGGTCGTCGACCAGACCGTCGGCGTCACCTTGCCGCACTGCACCGCCGTGCACGACGCCGACTGCCCGAAGAACGACTTCGCGGTCAACGTCCCGGCGAGCAGCTGGGAGGTGAACCCCGACGACGTCGACCCGGCGACCGGCACCGCCCGCCACGAGGAGATCTACGCCTCGTACTTCGCGACCACGGGGCTCTTCGACGACGACATCCTCCTGCTCTACGACACGCTGTCGGGGAAGGTCTCCGACTCGCAGGAGGTCTACCGTGCGCCGCACGTCCCCGGCTACGGGACGGTCTACTTCGTGGTGCACGACAGCCGCGGAGGCGCGACGTGGGTTTCCTTCCCCGTCCACATCACCTGAGCGCGGGGCTCGTCGCCGCCGTGCTGGTCACGGTCGCGACGCTCGCGCCGGCGTGCAAGAAGTCCAGCGACGACGGCGTCCTGCAGCCGCAGGATCTGACCGCGGCCACGGGGGTGACCTTCGATCCGGGCGAGATCGTCGCCTCCGCCTCGTTCACCGATTCGACCTCGCTGGCCGAGGGGCCGCTGGCGCTGTTCCTCGGCGCGACGCCGTACGGCAACGCGTCGTTCCTCTCGACCTACCAGTCCGACGGCATGAGCGCGGTCGATGCGGTCATCGCCGCCGGCGCCGCCTACCAGATCAACCCGCTGGTCTTCCTGGTGAAGGCGCAGGCCGCCCAGGGGCTCATCGGCATGACGACCTACCCGACCGACGCGTCGCGGGTGGAGTACGTCTTCGGCTGCGGGTGCTTCGGCTCCGGTCAGTGCGACTCGACCTTCGCCGGCTTCGACAAGCAGGTGGACTGCTACGGCCAGCAGCTGCGCACGGCGCTCGACGCCATCGCGGCGAACGGGCGCACCGCCGGCGGCTGGGGGCCGATGGTGCAGAGCACCAGCGCCGACGGCGTCTCGGTCACCCCGGCGGACGACTCCACCGCCGCTCTCTACGACAACGATCCGGTCGTCGGCGCCGGCTCCACGGGCAACTGGCTCTTCTGGAACGTGTGGAACGAGTACGCGACGGCGCTCGGCGTCG
>JAMFST010000333.1 GCA_026225435.1 Labilithrix luteola | reverse complement strand
GACCCGGTTCAACAAGCGCTCGGAGCGCTCCATGGCGGCGAGCGTGTTCTCGAACGTCGGCGGTTCGGCGCTGCTGGCGATGGCCTGGATCTCGGCGAGCCCCTGCTTCATCCCCTCCTCGAACGCCGGCTCGTAGTCGGCGTCCTGGATGCGGTCGAACGGCGGAGCCTCGTGGGGCAGCGTGCTGGGGGCGAAGAGGGGATTCATGGGCGCTCGCGGAGACGGTAGCGGATTGCTCGGTTGGTGTCCTACGCTGGGGCCCCGCAAGGTGTAGCGGTGCCCGCGCCGTCAGCTCGATGAACGGAACCCCTCCCGACAACCGCCTGCGCGTCCTGTGCTCGACCGGGCTCCTCGATTCGCCGCCGGAGAAGGCCTTCGACCGGCTCACCCGGCTCGCCTCCGGGTTGATCGGCGCGCCGGTGGCGCTGGTGAGCCTCGTCGACGACAAGCGCCAGTTCTTCAAGAGCGCCATCGGCCTCGGCGAGCCCTGGGCCACGCGCCGCGAGACGCCGCTCTCCCACTCGTTCTGCCAGCTCGTCACCAGGGACCGCGCGCGGCTGGTCGTGGAGGACTCGCGCGACGAGCCGCGCCTCGCCGGTAGCCTGGCCATCACCGCGCTGTCGGCCATCGCCTATGCCGGCGTCCCCATCATGGTGGCGGACGAGGCCATCGGCGCTCTGTGCGTCATCGACAGCAAGCCGCGCCCCTGGACGGAGAAGGACCTCGTGCTCCTCGAGGACCTGGCCGAGTCGGTCGTCTCCGAGATCGACCTGCGCCTCTCGTTGCGCAGCGAGCGCGAGCAGCGAGCGCTGGTCACCACGCTCCTCGACAGCCTGAGCGACGGCGTCCTCGCGGTGGATCGCGAGCGGAGCTTCCTCCTGATGAACGAGGAGGCGCGGCGCATCTTCGCCATGACCACGAGGGTGGGCGATGAGCTCCCCACCGACTGGACGAACGTGCGCCAGTCGCGCCGCCACGACGGGACGCTGCTCCCGGCGTCGGAGGGGGCGCTCGCCCGGGGCCTGCGCGGCGAGGCGACCACCGACCTGACCTTCACCGTGCAAGGGAACGCCGAGATCGGCCCGACCGAGCCGGTGTGGGTCGAAGCGCAGGGGAGGCCGGTCAAGGACAAGAACGACGAGGTCATCGCCGCCGTCGCCGTCTACCGTGACGTCACCGATCGCAAGCAGCGGCTCGACATGTACTCGGCGCTGGTGAAGAACCTGCCCGACGCGCTCGTCGTCCTCTTCGACACGGACCTGCGCGCGCTCGCGCTCGACGGCGCGCTCCTGCGGACGGCGGGAGTCTCCATCCCGGACAGCCTCGGCAAGACGATGCGCCAGCTCGGTGGCTACACCGTCGGGGATCCCGCCTACGACCACGTCGAGGAGGCCTTTCGCCGCACGCTCGCCGGCGAATCGGTGAGCCTCGATTTCGACAACGGCGGGCGCACCCTGGCGCTGCACACCGCGCCGGTGCGCAATGGCTTCGGCCTCATCACCGCCGGCATCGTCCTGGCCACCGACGTCACGCGCGAGCGCAAGCTCGAGACGTCGATGCGGCAGAGCGAGCAGATCCACCGCGCCATCGTCCAGCACCTGCCCAAGGGGGCGGTGTTCATGGTCGACCGCGACATGCGCTACGTCACCGCCGAAGGGCCGGTGATGGATGACATGCACCAGTGGCAGTGGCACACCGATGGGTACGTCGGCCGGCTCGTCTCCGAGGTCTCGTCGGACGCCAACCGCGAAGGGTTCGTCGAGCTGTACCGCGGCGCCCTCGCCGGCGAGCCGCGCCACGCGGAGATGGAGCGCGAGGGGCGCTTCTTCGACATCGACAGCGTCCCCATCTACGACGGCGACGTCGTCACCCACGCGCTCGGCTTCCTCTACGACGTCACCGCCCGCAAGCGCGAGGCGGAGGATCTCCGGCAGACGCGCGATCTCCTCGACCGCGAGCGCGCCCTGCTCTCCGCGACGCTCGAGCACATCGACGAAGGGGTGGCGCTGATCGATCCGGGCGGCACCATGCTCTTCGTCAACCGCGCGCTCCTCGACATGTTCGGCATCTCGCGCGAGCACCTGGCGGAGGACTCCACCCGCAAGTTCACCGAGCACGTCGCTGGCCTGGTCGCCGATCCCGCGACCATCCTCTCGCGCACGGCGGCGGACTGGGCGCGCCCCTCGGAGGAGTTCACCCTGGTCCGTCCGCGTCGGCGCATCTTCCGTCGCGATCGGGTGGAGATCACCCTCGGCGGTCGGCGCTGCTCGCTCGTCACCTGGCACGACGTCACCGCGGAGAACGACCTGCTGCGCGAGCGCGAGCAGCTCCTGATGGTCGATCTGCTCACCGGTGCGCCCAACCGGCGCGCGGCAGAGGAGGCGCTGCGGCGCGAGTCGGAGCGTCGCAAGCGCGCGGGGACTCCGCTGTCGGTCGCGGTGTTCGACATCGACCACTTCAAGGCGGTCAACGACGTCTTCGGGCACGCCGCGGGGGACGTCGTCCTGCGCAACGTGGCCGGCACCCTCGGTGGGCAAGCGCGGCTCACCGACACCGTCGCGCGCTGGGGAGGGGAGGAGTTCCTCGCCGTCCTGCCGGTCCCGCTCGAGGGGGCGCGCGCCTTCTGCGAACGCGCGAGGCGGGCGGTGGAGAGGCAGGTGTCCACCAGCGCCGGCCCGATCACCGTGTCGGTCGGCGTCGCCGAGCTCGCGCCGAACGAGACGACCAGCGAGGCGATCTCCCGTGCCGATGCACGTCTGTACGAGGCGAAGAAGTCCGGTCGCAACCGCATCTGCCCGTAGGCGCATGTGGTCACGAGGCGCGCATCGCTCGGACGGCGACGGCGACGGCGGCGGTGACGGTGCTAAACTGGCTCTCATGTGCCAGGGCCAAGGACACGATGGGAGTGGTCGCGTCCTCGTCGTCGACGACGACCAGGACATCCGCGAGAGCGTCAGCGAGGTGCTCGCCGACGAGGGCTACATCGTCGAGCAGGCGGCCAACGGTGAGGAGGCGCTCACGAAGCTCGCCGACCGGGATCGCCCTCCGTGTCTCGTGTTCCTCGACATGATGATGCCGGTGATGACCGGAGGTGAGGTGCTCGCCGCGCTCGCCGACGACGGGGATCGCCTGAAGAACCTCCCGGTCGTCGTCGTCTCGGCCAACGCCGACCTCGCCGAGACCACCGGCGCGCGTCTGGTCATCCAGAAACCGATGACTCTCGAGGCCATCCTCGCCATCGCCGACAGGTTCTGCGAGGGGCACCACGCCCCGGTGGCGTGAGCCACATGAGCTCGAGCGCCGACTAAGAGCTCCGGACTGCCCTCGGCCGTTCGGAGTTGCCGCCAGCGGTGCTATCTAGCCGACCACCATGTGCCAGGGCGCTGCAGCTCGGTCTGTCTTGCTCGTCGACGACGACGACGACGTGCGTGCGTCTCTCGCCTCCGCGCTGGTCGAGGCGGGCTACGCCGTCGTCGAGGCGAACCACGGGGAGGCCGCGCTCCGGGCGCTGGCCGAGATGTCGTCCCCGCCGTGCCTGGTGCTGCTCGATCTGGCGATGCCGGTCATGACCGGCGCGGAGTTCCTCGCCGCGCTGGAGACCTCGGGCCGCGCCTCGCAGCCGGTGGTGATCATCTCCGCGACCGACCGCCCGCGCGACGTGGCCGCGGCGCGCCGCCTGCTGAGGAAGCCGGTGTCGATCGACGCCGTGCTCGCCGTCACCAAGGAGCTCTGCGGCTGAGAGAGGCCGACCTCTCTGCGTGCTGCGCGACTTCCTCGGCCTGTAGCGATTTCAACGACTTGACGCGCTGCGTGTCGTCACATGTCTGACACGTGCGATATTGTCGTTGAATGGAAGCCGAGAACGCGGCACAGCAGGCGCCGCGGGAACGGACCCGCTCGGGGAGCACGACTTATGAAGCGAGCGATGACGGCCTTGGTGAG
>JAMFST010000332.1 GCA_026225435.1 Labilithrix luteola | reverse complement strand
CGCCGCGCTCTCCAAGATCGAGACCGAGCTGCGCGCCACCCTGCTCCTCACCGGCAGCCGCGATCTGGCCGCCCTCCGCCGCGCCCCGCGGGTCATCACCGGCGAGCTCGCCGCCTACGTCGAGCAGCTCGGCGGCAACGGCGTATGACCGTCGCGAGGAAGGACGGGCGCCTCTCTCCGTTTCCCCTCCTCCTCCCGCTCACCCTGGCGCTCACGGCGGTCGCCTACCGCGCGCCGATGCTCCTCAGCGCGTCGGGCGCGACCAACTCGGACAGCGCCATCGTCGGTCTGCAGGCGCTCCACTTCGCCACCGGGCGTGACCTCGGCGGGCTGTTCCTGTGGGGGAGCCACTACCAGACGGCCGCCGACTCCTGGGCCGCGGCGCTGGTCTTCGCCGTCTTCGGTCCGTCGCCGCGGGCGCTCATGGGGACGAGCCTGGCGGCCTACGTGGTGCTCGTCCTGTGCGTCTACGGGACGCTGGCCACGCCGACGTTCGGGGTCGGGCGGGTGCGCGCCGCGCTCCTCGCTTCGCTGCTCGTCTTCGCCGGCGCGCCCGTGCACGGCTACGCGCTCTTTCCTCCGCGGCAGCTGGCGCTCACCCTGGCCTTCGCCGCCATCTTCGCCGCCGAGCGGGCCGAGCTCCGCCGCCATGGCTCCGCGGCGCGCGTTCGCCCGTCGCTCGCCGCGCTCGCCGGTGCGCTGGCGACGCTCGCGGTGTTCGCCGACCCCTACGCGATGATCTTCCTCCCGGTCCTGGCGGTGCGCGCGCTCTGGTACGGCCGCTGGACACGGCTGGCGATCTTCCTCGGCGCCGTCGTGGGGATCATCCCCTTCGTCTGGCTGACCACGCGCGCGGCGGCGTCGCACGGCACCTTCGGGTTTGCGCCCGCGCTGCTCGTGCACAACCTCCAGCTCCTCGGTTACCCGTGCTTGCTCTGGGCGCTCAGCGCCATCGCCTTCCGGCCGGTGCATTTTCTTCGCTGGGAGCCGTGGTGGCCGCCGCGCGTGCTCAGCGGCGTCGGTCCGGCCGGTGTGGCGGTGCTGTTGATCCTCGTCGGGATCGCGGTGCAGCGCCTGCTGTCGCGGCGGGCGAACCGGCTCGGGCCGGCGCGTTACCGGCCGCTCGTCGTGTCCGCCTGGGTCGGCATCCTCGGCACGCTGGCCGCCTTCACCGTCTCGGTGATGGTGATGGACCTGTTCTCCACCCGCTACCTGGTCTCGCTGGTGCTGCTGGTACCCTTCGCGCTGGCGCCAGCGGCGGAGTACATCCCGGCGCGCTGGCTCTCCGCGATGCTCTTCTTGCCGGTGTGCGCCGGCATCTTCTCGGGCTTCGCCGGCTACGGGCCGTTCCTCCACGAGGTGGACGACGGGGCGCGCGAGGTGGCGCTCGAGCACTTCCTCGAGGTGCGCGAGGTGAGCGAAGCGGTCGCCGACTACTGGGTCAGCTACCGCCTCACGTTCCTCACCAACGAGCGCCTGGTGGTGGTGCCGACCAACCCGGCGGAGGACCGCTGGCCGGCCTATCGCTGGCAGGTCGCGCGCGCGCCGCGGGTCGCCTACGTGTGGGATCCGAAGCGCTCGCGCGAGGTGGTGACCGATCTCGTCGCCCGCGTCCGAGCCTCCGGCGCGCAGTTCGAGCAGAGCGAGGTCGCCGGCTACGAGGTGCTGGTCACCTCCGGCGCCGGCGCCGAGGTGCTCATCAGCGCCGAGTGAGGCGCTGCCGCTCCGCCGCCCTCAGCGCGCGCGATTCCGGTAGCGGTTGTCCGGGTTGTCCTTGGTGTCGCCCTTCTTCTCGTCGCGAGTCCGCTGGTCGCGGAAGCCGATGAGCATGGCGAAGCGGAAGCCGAAGGTGGCCGTCGGCGTCGTCTCCGTCAGGTCGACGGTGGGCACGAAGGAGCCGTCGAAGGCGAGGTACATGAAGTGCAGCGGCACCTCGAGGCGAACGCCGGCGAGGAGGCCGACGTCTTGCCCGTTGTCGTCGTACGCCTTGTAGCCGGCGGGCAAGCTGCCATCCGGGTTGCGCGGCGGCAGATCGACGCAGCCGGAGGGGAAGAACAGGTAGATGGAGCAGGCGGTGCTCGACGCGTGCCACGCCTCCCAGACGGCGCCGCCGCGAAAGAGGACCGAGGTGCGCTCGACGCCGTCCCCGAAGAGCCGGTAGCTGAAGCCGGCCGCGATCGACGGCGCGGTCCACTTGCCGTCCTCACCGCTGCTCTCGAAGGTGCCCTGGACCCAGCCGCCCCAGGGGATGACCTCGTAGGAGACCTCGCCGCCGATCTCGGTGAGCCCGATGGTGTGCGGGAAGGGGGAGATCTTGCCGGTGACGAAGCCGATCCCACCGCCGACCCGGGGAGCGAGACGCAGGCGTTGCTCGCCGTCGACGAGCCGGCGATCGCCCGGGCGGAGCACCGGCTCGTTCGCGGTGATGGCGTCGTCGGGGGCCGCAGGCACCCCGTACGGAGGCGCCGCTTGATCGGTCGCCGGCCGACCGAGGTCCTCCGGCTGGTCGGCGCGTGCAGCTCCGCTCGAGGCGAGAGCCAGCGCGAGCGCGGATCCACCCAGCGCGACCGCTATCGTCGTGGACCTTCGTGCCAGGTCGCCCCTACGGTTTCCGCTCTCCATGTCCGTCTTGACTCGTTCCTCGTCGCCGTCTCGTCGCATCGAAGACTACGCGCTCATCGGCAACTGTTGCACCGCCGCGCTGGTCGGTCGCGATGGTTCGATCGACTGGCTCTGTTTGCCACGTTTCGACGGCGCTGCCTGCTTTGCTGCGCTCCTCGGCGACGACGACAACGGCCGCTGGCTCCTTTGCCCGGCCGGGAAGGTCGTACATTCCTCGCGCGCCTACCGCGGCGACACGCTGGTCCTCGAGACCGACTTCGAGACCGAGGAAGGCGCCGTGCGCGTCGTCGACCTGATGCCCATCGGTTCGGCGATGCGCATCGTCCGCCAGGTGATCGGCCTGCGCGGCGCGGTGAAGATGACGACGGAGCTGGTCATCCGCTTCGATTACGGCCAGCGGCTCCCCTGGGTGCGCAGGGTCGACCAGGCGCTGAGCGCGACCGCAGGGCCGGACACCTTGCGCCTGGTGACGCCGGTGGACCTGCGGGGCGAGGGGATGAAGACGGTCGCCGAGTTCACCGTGCTCGCAGGGGAGACGGTCCCCTTCGTCCTCTCCTGGCATCGCTCGCATTATCCCCCTGAGCCGGAGGTGAACGCCGCCGAGTCGATCGCCACCACCGAACGCTTCTGGACCGAGTGGATCGACCGCTGCAAGTACGACGGCCCGCACCGCGCGATGGTGCGGCGCTCGCTGCTGGTGCTCAAGGCGCTGACCCACAATCGCACCGGCGGGATGGTCGCCGCCGTCACCACCAGCTTGCCCGAGCTCCTCGGCGGCTCGCGCAACTGGGACTACCGCTACTGCTGGCTGCGCGACGCCTCGTTCACCACGCGCGCCTTCCTCGCGGCCGGCTACACCGAGGAGGCGCGCGACTTCAGCGCCTGGGTGGTGCGCGTGGCCGGCGGCGATGCCCACCAGCTGCAGATCATGTACGGCGTCGCCGGCGAGAGCCGCCTCGAGGAGACCGAGGTGAAGGGGCTCGCCGGTTTCGGTGGCTCGCTCCCCGTGCGCATCGGCAACGCGGCTCACCAGCAGCTCCAGCTCGACGTCTACGGCGAGCTGATGGCGGTCATCTACGAGTGCTACGCCGCCGGGATCGACTCCGCCGGCGACGAGTGGGGCGTCATCCGCGAGCTGCTCGGTTGCCTCGAGGAGATCTGGGAGAAGCCCGACTCCGGGATCTGGGAGGTGCGCGGCGAGCCGCAGCACTTCGTCTTCTCCAAGATCATGGCCTGGGTCGCCTTCGATCGCGGCGTCCGCATCGCCGAGGCGCACAGCTTCGAGGCGCCGCTCGAGCGCTGGCGCGCGGTGCGCGACGTGATTGCCGCGGAGGTCTGGAAGAAGGGGTTCGACGAGAAGAAAGGCGCGCTCGTGCAGGCGTACGGCTCGACGGCTCTCGACGCCAGCGTGCTCCTCGCGCCGCTGCTCGGCTTCTGCGAGGCGACCGATCCGCGCATGGTCAGCACCGTGGAGGCCATCCAGCGCGAGCTGACCGTCGACGGCTTCGTCCGCCGCTACATCCCGCACGAGGATCTCGACGGGCAGGTCGCGGGCGAGGGGGTCTTCCTCGCGTGCACCTTCTGGCTGGTGGGAAACCTGAAGCGCCAGGGGCGCGCCGACGAGGCGGCCGCGATCATGAGCCGCCTGCTGACGACGGCGAACGACGTCGGTCTCTTCAGCGAGGAGTGGGATCCGAAGCGGGGGATGCAGCTCGGCAACTTCCCCCAGGCGTTCACCCACCTGGCGATGACGATCAGCGCGTTGCACCAGAGCGGTCAGCTCTGATTCGAAGCGCGTGACGTCTTCTGTGCCGAGGTGTGTCACGTCGGTCGCTCGGATCATGCGACTGACGGCGCGGCAGGCGATTTTTGCGGGAGATGCCCAGCTGGCGCCGATGCTGCTCTTGGGGTCGTTCACTCCCATGCCGACCACTTCCTTTTCCTCCCCGCTCCTCGCACGCGCCGCCACCCTCCTGCTGCTGCTCCTGCCTCTCGGCACGGCGTGCGGTGGGTCGGACGACCCCGGCGTGACGACCGGAGCCGGCGCCGGTACCTGCGCAGGCGCCCAACCCGAGTGTTGCGGGGCCGACGCAGACGGCTGCTCGACCCTCACCGGCTCCGCCACCTGCACGGGCGGAGCCTGGACCTGCCCGGGCGGCGACACCCTGGCGGGCACCGGCTACGGCGTCTGCGACTCCACCTGCGCGACCGTCTTCGAGTGCGGCTCGGGCGGTCTCACCTGCGACCCGTCGACGCAGTACTGCCTCCTCGTCCACGGCGAACAGCGACCGGCCGATGCCGGCGCCGGCGCAGGGGCGTCCTGCGTGGATCTGCCGACGGGTTGCGCCAACGACGAGCCGGACGCCGCCGCGACCTGCTCGTGCAT
>JAMFST010000331.1 GCA_026225435.1 Labilithrix luteola | reverse complement strand
GGTCGGCTCAGACGCGCTGCTTGGCGAGGTCGCGGTCGTCGCTGACGAGGTCGAAGAGCTCGTCGTCGCGCGCCGGATCGGTCGCCGTCTCGAGCGCCACGCGAACCTCGGGCGACGCGGTGGCCGCGGCGAGCTCCTTCAGACGCATGCGGTCGCTCTCGCTGGCGCTGGCGGCGAGGGTGGCCACGGCAGCGACGCGCACCCGCGACTCGGCGCTCGGATCGGCGGCCACCCGCCAGAGCAGGTCCGGATCGAGCGCCCCCTGGCGATACGACGAGCCGAGGCCGGCGCGCAAGGCCTGCACGCTGTGACGGAAGCCGCGCTCGGACGGCGCGCTGGCGACGAGGGCCACCTGCGCGGTCGGCTCCGAGCGAGCGCTGTAGTGGCCGATGCGGCGGTCGATCTGCTCGGCCAGCTCGCGTACCACCTGGTCCTCGCGCGACAGGCGCCAGGAGCGGCCCGACGGCATGTACAGATTGAGGTAGCGCGCGTCGCCGAAGATGCGCAGCTCGCCGTGGCCGCCGGCGTGGAGGGCCACCTTCGAGTAGGGGAAGAAGCGGCCACCGACGAGCAGGCCGTCGTCGCCGACGCGGATCTTCAGCGCGCCGAAGGAGACGAAGACGAAGAGGCCGAGCGGCAAGAGGAGCGCGAGCTCGCCGGCGCTGGCGTGGACGAAGAAGGTGCCGACGATCCAGTAAGCGACGAGCAGGACGCTGCGCTGGGCGCGCGAGCCGATGGCGCCCCAGGGGATCGAGTAGTCGTGGACGTCGCGGCTGGTGGCAGTCGCCCCGCTCGCGCCGGTCACGCCAGCGGCCGGCGCTGCTTGCACCGCGTCCACCGCGCCTCCGGCTTGCGCGGCGAGGTTGCTCACGCCGCCACCACCCCGCCGGTCCGCCGGTGCATCCAGGAGGTGAGCAGCGGCCAGGTGGTGTGCGGCGCCTCGCGCCCCACCAGGATGTCGATGTGCCCGAGCGGCAGCGCGCGATACAGCTTGTCGCTCGAGCGGCTGCGATCGTGCGCGGGGCGAACGCTCGCCGGCGGCGCCAGGGTGTCGTTGGCGCCGGCGATGACCAGCAGCGGCATGTCGAGCTTCTCGAAGCGCTCGGCGTAGTTGCCACGCTTGCCGCCGAAGCGCCGCTCACCGGCCCACTGGAACATGGTCGCCAGCTCCTTCACCCCGCCGCGATCGAGCGCCAGGCGCAGGTGCTCGTCGAGGACGTGCGGCTCCAGCGAATCGCGATGCCAGCCGCGCAGCGGGACGGGATACAGGCGGCTGTCGGCGAAGCGCCCCACCTTGCGCAGCACCGTCCCCAGCGAGGCGACCGGCATCTTCACGTTGGGCGCGCCGTGGGCGTGCACCGCGCGGAACACCATGCCGATGGCGCCGAGGGTGCTCGAGCCGCGGGTGAAGTGGTACGGGCTGCCGAGCGAGATGATCCCCGAGAGCGCCCCCTGCAGCTGCGGCGCGGCGGCGTAGACCAGCAGCCCGCCGAGCGAGTGCCCGGCGAGGAAGAGCGGCTTGGCTCCGGTGTGGCGCTGTACCTCCTCGACCGCGCGCGGCAGATCCTCGCTGACGTACTCGTCGATCCCCCGCGGCTCCTCCCCGCCCAGATGGCGCGAGCGGCCGTGACCGCGCAGATCGACGTTGTAGACGTCGTACCCGCTGGCCGCGAGGTGGTTGGCCAGGCTGCGCGACGGCAGGTGCCAGGCGTAGCGATTCTGCCCGAAGCCGTGCACCAGGAGCACCGCCGCGCGCGACTCCGCCGGGCGACCGCGCTGGTCGTCGTGGAGCTGCTTACGCACGATGGACAGCGGCACCGGCCCCGGAGTGACCAGGATCTCCTTCACGAAGCGGGCGCGCTCGCCGCGGTCGATGGCCTGCTCGAGAATGCGGGTGTGGAGGATCATCAGGTGAAGAGCGGCGCCCCCCGTGCCGGGCCAGTCAGTATAGCATCGAGATCACGGACGGTATGCCCAGCCCCGGACCCTCCCGAGCCAAGCCTGCTGCAAGCGGCACGCCGAGCGCAGCCGCGAGCGCGAGCCTCGGCCTTCCGCCGCGCTACGAGCTGTTGCACGAGCTCGGGCGTGGCGGCGGCGGAGAGGTGTGGGCGGTGCGCGATCGCTCGTCGCCCAACCAGCGCACGCTCGCGCTCAAGCTGCTGGCGGCGGACGCGAGCGAGGCGGCGGCGCTGGCACTGGTGCGCGAGGCGACGGCGCTCTCCGGTCTCGAGGGGCTCGGCGTCCCGCGGGTCGTCGCCTTCGGGATCCTCGGGCCTGCCGGCGGTGGGCGGCGTTACTTCGTCCGCGAGCTCGCCGACGGCAACAGCCTCGATCAGGTGCTCGGGGAAGCGGGCATGGTGGCGAGCGTGGTGCCGTGGGTCGAGCCGTTCGCCCGCGCCGCCGAGCAGCTGACCGCGCTCCATCGCGCCGGCATGTTCCACGGCGACGTGAAGCCGGCGAACATCATCGTCGGCGAAGGGGGCGCGGCAACCCTGGTGGACCTCGGCCTGGCGACGCCGTGGCGCGAGGGGGGCGGAGTCCTCCGCGGTCTCACCCCGAAGTACGCCGCGCCGGAGCTCTTTCTCGGCGAGCCGCTCACCGTCCGCGCCGAGGTGTTCGCGCTCGGGGCGACCCTCCTCGAGGCGATCGAGCGCCGCGGCCACGAGCTGCCGAGCGCCATCGCCAAGACGCTCAGCGCCATCGGACGGCGCGCCACCGAGAAGAACGCGAGCGCGCGCTACCCGAGCGCGGCGGAGCTGGCCAGCGCGGTCCGCCACGCCGCCGGTCTGCCCGAGTCGGCGCGTTTCTGGACGGGCTGGCCGGTGCTCGGGCTCGACATGGTCTCGCAGGCGCTCGCCGCCGAGGTGAGCCAGTTGCAGGCGGGGGGCGCGCTGGCGCTCGAAGGGGGTGCGGGCTCGGGGCGCACCACGCTGGCACGCCGGCTCGCGTGGTCGCTCGGGATCGTCGGCCGACACGTGCTGACCCGCGAGGATCTCGAGAGCTCGATCGAGCAGGTTCCCGCCGACGTGGTCCTGGTGATCGACGATCTCGCGGACGTGCCCGCCGAGACGCGCACGGTGATCCAGCGGCGCTTGCGCGAAGGGGCGCGGCTGGTGGCGGTCGGCACCAGCGCCGAGCTGAAGACGCTGCTGAGCACGCGGACGGGCACGCCGGAACCGCGCGTGTTCGTCGTGCCGCCGCTGGAGCTGGCGGCGGCTACCGAGCTGGTTCGCCGCGCGCTGCCGTCCCTGCAGGAGTCGCTGCGGGTGTATGTCGTGGAGAAAGGGAACCGCCGCCCGGGCACCTTGCGCGCGCACCTGCGGACGCTGGCGCGCGCGGTGGTCGTGTCGCGCGAGGAGGTGGATCTCGCGCTCGATCCGGCGGCGCCGCCGGCCGCCGGCAGCGTCACCTCGCTCGGCTCGCCGTCGTCGTCGCCGCGCGCCTCGTCGCTGGTGCCGTCCTCGGGAGCCCCGCTCGACGAGACCGACGCGTGGCAGATGGTGCAGGACGCGCTCGACCGCGGCCGCTTCGAGGAGGCGGCCGAGATCCTCGCCGAGATGGCGCTGGTGACGGGCGGCGACGATCCGGTGCGCGCCGCCATCGCCCACGCGCGGCTCGCGCTCGGTCGAGGAGACGGGACGGAAGCGGCCGCGCGTCTCGCC
>JAMFST010000330.1 GCA_026225435.1 Labilithrix luteola | reverse complement strand
GTGAGCTGGCCGTGATCCTTCATCACGAAGAGGTGGCTCACCAGGTGGCGGTGGCGCTCGAGCGGTGCCAGCTCGAGGTACACGGCATCCGGAGCTCGTCGCGTCACGCACGGAGGGTGACGCGACGAGCGACGGCCGTAAACTATCCCTTGAAGACGGCGAGCGGCTCGAGGCGACGGTGCCGCTTCACCAGGTCGACCTGCTGGTCGAGCACCTCCCCGATGTCGCGGTACGCCGCCGGTGCCTCCTCGACGAGGGCGCGTCCGCGCCGATCCGGATGGACCACGTGGCGCATCGAGGCGGCGAAGCGACGCGGGTGGATCGCCGCCCGCGCCTCCTTGCGACTCATGACCCGCCCTGCTCCGTGCGAGCAGGAACCGTAGGAGTCCGGGCACCCGAGCCCCTCGACGAGGTAGCTCGCCGTCCCCATCGAGCCGGGGACGAGCGCGAGCTCCCCGACGGCCGCGCGGATGGCCCCCTTGCGGTGCACCAGCAGATCCCGCTCCCCCCACCGCTCGCGGGCGACGAAGTTGTGCGGGACGTCGATGGGCCCGGCCCCCTCCACCGGCGCGTCCGGCAGATCGAGCAGCTCGCGCGCCAGCTTCGCCGCACGCCTCGTCAGGGCCCGACGGTTCTCCCGGGCGAAGTCGAGCGCCCAGGCGAGATCGGCGAGGTAGCTCTCCCCCGCCGGCGATCGCGTGGTCAGCGCCGCGAACGGATCGTCCGCGCCCCCGGCCACCCGTGCGTGATGCGCCGCCACCGCCGCGCCCATCCCGCGCGAACCGGAGTGGACGAGCAGCCAGAGCTCCCCCTCGGCGTCGCGATCGAGCTCGACGAAGTGATTGCCGCCACCCAGCGTGCCCAGCTGGCGCGGACCGACGTGCTCGCGCGTGTGCTCGAGCGCGTGCGTGGACAGCGGCGCGGCCAGGAGCGCCTCGCTCAGCGCCGGAGCCGCCGACGGCGCGTGCACCGCATCGCCCGAGGGGATCTCGTCCTCGAGCGCCGCCACCCAGCGCTCGAGCGACGACCGGTCCACCCGCCGGGACGGCGCGCCCAGTCGCAGCGCGCTCATCCCGCACTCGAGATCGCCGCCGAGGGCGCGCGGGACGACCTCGTGCTCGGTGGCGAAGACACTGCCGACGGCGACGCCATCGGAGAGGTGGGCATCGGCCATGGCGGCGACGACGCCGACCACGTACGGTTGCGCGGCCAGTCGCTCCAGCTGCCGCAGCGTCTCGGGTGAAAGCTTCTTCGCCCAGCTCCGCACGGGGACCGGGCTCACGTGGCCTCTCCATCCGTCGCCACGGCGGCGAAGCCGTCGAAGACGAAGCGCAGATCCGGCGTGCGTTTCAGCTCGATCGCCTCGGCGAGCTGCGCGCGCAGGAAAGGTGACGCCCGGGTGAGCGAGCGCTCGACGCGACGTCGCGTCTCCTCCTGGCCGCCCGCGCGGGCAGGAATGGTGAAATGGACCCGCGCGTGCCGGTAGTCGACCGACAGCACCAGGTTGGACAGATGGACATCGAACAAAATAGGATCCGCGACCGCGTCGCGGAGGATGCTGCGTAGCTCTTCGAGGACAAGGCTCTGCAAGCGGTCGTGCCGGTGGCCGGCCGCTTCGTCGTCTCGCTGTTTCATGGGGCTCGCTGAATCAAGGAGTCACGAGGACTCCCGCGGCTCGCGAGCCCGCCGTCAGTCAGGCAAGCGGGCTCGAGCAGCGGGAGATGAAGTGGACGAGGCCGGTCGTTACAATCGCATGCATGGTCCACCTCCTTCCGCCGCGAGCCGTCGCGACGCGGGTGTTGTGACGGACGACGCGCCGCCGGTCAAGCCACCCCGAGCCGGGAATTCTCGTCCCGCCGCAGCGCGGCACCTCCACGGTCGTGTGTCAGGATGCCCCTCGACCGGCGCCGCGCGCAGATATTTCCGCGCGTTCGTGCAGGCTTCGTCGCTCGGCGCGCTTGCTCTCTGACGGCGAGTGGCGACAATCAAGGGGCGCGGCATCGCCCGCAGAAGGACCTCTTCATGCTTTCCCCGCGTTCGCTTCTCCCGCTCTGTGCAGCCATCGGCTTTGGCTTCGCCACGGCCGGCTGCAGCGAGACGATGTACGCTTACGTCCCCACCACCAACGCCGGTGCCGCCGTCCAGGGGCAGCCCGCGGCCGACTATCCGCTCCCGCCGACGGCGCCGCGCGGCGACGTCAAGATCGCCTCCTACGGCGTCACCGACGTCCACCCGAAGGACAACCCCAACGCCGACCTGGGCGCGGTCCACCTGCACGCCGAGATCGCCAACGGGAGCGACCGCGTGTGGACCTTCGACACCCGCGAGCAGATGCTCAATCTCGCCAAGCACGGCTCGGGGGCGCCGGCCTTCGCCTCGGCAGACAGGGCCGGCGATCAACCCCCGCTGGTGTCCATCCAGCCCGGCCAGCACCGTGAGATCGATCTTTTCTACATCCTCCCGCGCGACCTGCAGGACTCCGACGAGCTCCCCACCTTCGACTGCACCTGGAAGGTGAACACCGGCGAGGCGATCATCTCCGATCGCACCAGCTTCCAGCGGGTCGAGATCGATCCGGACGCGCTCCCGCCGTCGTACATGACCAGCACCGACGCCGCCTTCTGGGACGAGCCGTACTGGATCAATCCCTACTACCCCTACGGCGGGTTCTACGGCGCGGTGCTCGTCCCCGGCGGCTACTGGGGCCACGGCATCGCCGTGCACCGCGGGCCGGTCATCGGTGGCTATCACGGCAGCTATCACGGCGGTGGCGGCGGCTTCCACGGCGGCGGAGGTCGCGGGGGTGGCGGCCGCG
>JAMFST010000329.1 GCA_026225435.1 Labilithrix luteola | reverse complement strand
GTCGACGTGTTGCGGCCCGGGCCGACCACCAACGTGTATGGCGCCGCAGTCAGCGACGGCAACGCGGTGATGGGGCTCTCGTACGACAACGCGGTCGCGGTCGGCGATCTCTGCGGAAACGACGATGGCTGCTACTTCCCCCGCCAGAGCATCATTCTCGGCGTCACCGAGACCGGCTCGGCGCTCACGGTCACCACGGACGAAGGCATCGTCGATCGCCTGGCCCACGGTCTTCGCTACCTCGCGGCCTCGGATCCCGCCGGCGGATGGGGCGCGTTTCTCACCACCCTCGATCCGAGCGAGCCGGGGGCCACCGCCGTCGCCTGGGGGAGCGTCATCGCCACCGGCCACTCGCAAGGCGGCGGGCACGCGGCGGCCATCGGCAAGCTCTTTCCGGTGGAGCGGGTCGTCCAGCTCTCCTCGACGTGCGACGGAGACGACGGCAAGTCCGCCACGTGGACCGACGGTACGGTGGGCACCTGGATGAGCGATCCGACGCAGTTCTGGGGGCTCGCTGCGCCGAGCACCATCGTCGACGGCGGCCTCACGGGCGACACCAGCTGCCCGTATCACGCGCTCGACTGGGCCAACCTCGGCATGCTCACGTCCCACCGCGACGACGCCGCGGCCATCTGCGGGGAGACCGGCGACACCCACAGCGAGTCGCTCGTCTGCGCCGACAACTACCCCGCGTGGCTCGCCTTGTACAAATGAAGCTGCGACCCGCTCACGGCACCGCGACCGGGTACGAGCCTTGGCCACGTGCTCCTCGAGCTCCTCGAGCGCGCTCTTCGATTGGCTCGTCGACGGAGCGCCGGGGGTGACCACCTGGCTCGACCTGCTCACCCGCGTCGCCGCCGATCTGCACGCAGCCGGGCTGCCCATCGCGCGCTTCGCGCTCTTCGAGCCGACGCTGCATCCGACCGTGCTCGGGCGCGCCTTCTTCTGGTCCCCGTCGGCGCCCCCGCGCATCGAAACCATGAACGCGCTCAGCGGGACCTTGGACGAGGCCAGCTCGGTGGTCCTGGGGCCGACCTTCCGCGGCAGCCCGATCTTCCGCATCTTCCTCGACAAGTTCGAGATCCGCCGCGACCTGACGAGCGAGGGTGAGCCGGGCGAGCACCCCGTCTTTCGTGAGCTGCGCGAGCAGGGCATGATCGGCTACTTCGCCCTGCCCATTCTCTTTCGTGGCGGCGGGGTCGACGCCTTGTCGATCTGCACGCAGCGGCCCAGCGGCTTCACCGAAGAGGAGATCGCCAACGTGCGGTACATCGCCCGACCGCTCGCCCGCCTCCTGGAGACCGTCGCGCTGCAGCACACCGCCGAGGGACTCCTGGCGACGTATCTCGGGCATCGCGCCGGCACGCGCGTCCTCGCCGGGAGAGTGCACCGCGGCGATCTCGACCTGCTCCGCGCTGTCGTCTGGTTCTCCGATCTGCGCGGCTTCACCGCGGCGTCGGCTTCACGTCCGCCGCGCGCCGTCATCGAGATGGTGAACGATCTCTTCGAGTGCCAGGTGCCCGCGATCGGCCGCCACGGCGGCGAGGTGCTCAAATTCATCGGCGATGGACTCCTGGCCATCTTTCCCTGCTCCGAGAACGCGGCGGAGACCGCGGCCGTCTGTGCCGACGCGCTCCAGGCCGCGGACGAAGCGTTCGCTGCCCTCGCGGCGAAGAACGGCGACCAGCCGGAGCCCCTGCGCATGGGGCTCGCGCTCCACCTCGGAGAGGTCGCCTACGGAAACGTAGGCGGCGCCTCGCGCCTCGATTTCACCGCCATCGGCCCCGCGGTGAACCTTGCCGCCCGCCTCGAGAGCCTGACCACCAAGGTCGAGCGCCGCGTCCTCGTCTCCTCCGACTTCGCCCGGCACGCCGGTCGGCCGGTCACCTCCGCGGGGACCTTTCCGCTCAAGGGCATCCCCACGCCGCACGAGGTGTTCTTCCCCGCAGGGCACGACGATCCTTGCTGACGGTCAGCGGGCGCTCGGTTTCTCCGAATGGCTGATGTTGTCGATGAGATCCGGCGCACGTTGCGTCCCTCCACACCGGGCGAAGACCACGCACGAGTTGGTCTGACGTTCCAGCTGTCCTAAGCTCGAAGCCATGTTTTGCACGAACTGCGGCGCGTCCCAAGAGTCCGGCTCTGCGGCGTGCCGCTACTGCAACACTCCGTACGCCGACGCCACGGACGCTGCCCATCGCGAGCCTGCTCCTCACATGAGCCTGAAGCTCGGGCCGACCAACTGCAGACGACGCGACGGTCACGTGAGTCGCAACGCCTCGATCACGCTGCTCGGCGACCGAATTTCCATCTCGAGCGGCACTCCCTCGGTGGTGGCACTGACGGACATCGTCGACTTCCGCTGCGAGGATTCGTACAGCGGGGAGCATTTGGGCGGGACGCGGTTCTTGATTCTCACCTTGCGCGGGCAGGAGATCGGTTTCGCCATGAAGCCGGAGTACGCTGCCGCGTGGCTCCAGGCCCTCAGTGGGCATATGCCGACACCCTGAACGTCATGTTGCCTCGCCCGCGGCTCTGACCCCTCCTCGACGCCTCTTGCTTCACCGACACGCCCCGGTCGCGGAGCGGACAGCCAGGATGGGGATGGACGACTCCCAACCGACGATTTGGAGCGTCGGCGCCGCCTGTGGAACACCTTCTCAGTTGCTGATCAAGATCGGCGCCCAGTGGGTCAGGCCGTTCATCGTCGAGGCGATGGTGACGAGCTCGCCTCCGAGCTTCGTGTTGGCCTTCGTCACCTGCACGGTCAGGTTCACCACGTCGCCTGCGCTGCCGGACGACTTGTCCAGCGAGAGGCTCAGGCTGCTCGACGTCGGACCGCCGAAGTC
The DNA here is from genome assembly GCA_026225435.1 of Labilithrix luteola. Lineage (GTDB taxonomy): Bacteria > Myxococcota_A > Polyangia > Polyangiales > Polyangiaceae > JAMFST01. Next base: position 239 of record JAMFST010000329.1, on the reverse strand, counting down.
CTCCGGGGAGCCCTCGGTGGCGGCCAGCGTCCACGGCCCCGTCCCGGCGACGTCGCTGACCAGCTGCAGCGGGATGACCAGCGAGCTGCCCACCTTCACCTTGTAGCCGAGGCCACTCAGCGTCTTGCCGACGTCGGTGAGCGGGTTCGGCGGCGCGTAGTCCTTCGGCGTCTTGACGGTGACCGTCGTCATTCCTTGCGGGTAGATCGTGAAGTAGGGGCCGGCCGGCGCGGGGACGC
>JAMFST010000328.1 GCA_026225435.1 Labilithrix luteola | reverse complement strand
GCGTCGTGTTCGTCTCGCCGGTGCCGTGATAGAGATTTCGCGCTCGCACGTCCTCCGGCAGTAGGCCGAGGCGACGCGCGACGCGGTCGAGGACCTCCTCGATGACGAGCATGCCTTGCGGGCCGCCGAAGCCGCGGAACGCGGTGTGCGAGGTCACGTTGGTCTTCGCCACGCGCCCGGTGAAGATGCACGTGGGGACGTAGTAGGCGTTGTCGAGGTGGAAGACGCCGCGGTCGCAGATCGACTCGGAGAGATCGAGCGCCCATCCGCCGTCGGCGAACAGATCGATGTTGGCCGCGGTGAGCTTGCCGGTCTCGTCGAAGCCGACGTCGTAGCGCGCGTAGAAGGGGTGGCGCTTGCCGGTGATCTGCATGTCCAGATCGCGATCGAGCTGCACGCGCACCGGGCGGCGGGTGCGCGTGGCGGCGAGCGCCACCAGCGCGGCGAAGGCGTTGCTCTGCGTCTCCTTGCCGCCGAAGCCGCCGCCCATGCGCGGGGACTGGATGGTCACCAGGTTGCGCGGCGCTCCGAGGACGTGGCTGACGACCTGCTGCACCTCGCTCGGGTGCTGGGTCGAGGACGACACGAAGATCTCGCCGTCCTCCCCGGCCTCCGCCCAGGCGGCGTGCGCCTCGAGGTAGAAATGTTCCTGTCCGCCGATGTCGAGGTCGCCGCGCAGACGGTGCGGGCTGCGCGCGAGGGTGGCGTTCGAGTCGCCGCGCTTGATGACGTGCGGGTTGGTGTGGAAGCTCTCCTTGGCCACCGCGTCGCGCGCGCCGAGCACCGCGGGGAGAGGCTCGTAGCCGACCTTCACCTTGGCGGCGGCGCGGCGACAGAGATCCGCCGAGTCACCCACCACGACCGCGACGATCTGCCCGTGGTAGTGCACCTCCCCGTCGGCGAAGAGCGGCTCGTCGTGGCGAACCGCGCCGACGTCGTTGCGCCCGGGCACGTCCTTGGCGACGAGCACGCAGGCGACGCCCGGCTCGCGCTCCGCCTCGCTGGTGTCCACGGAGGTGATGCGCGCGTGGGCGTGCGGGCTGGTCACCGGCCACATCTCGAGCATGTCCCGGCGGCGCGCGACGTCGTCGACGTACAGGGCCTCGCCGGTGACGTGGAGGGCAGCGCTCTCGTGCGAGAGCGATCGACTGGCGCCGCGTGCGCTCGCCGACGCGCCGAGCACCTCGGGCGCCGATCGCTCGAAGTCGATGGGCACGTCCTGCGCGGAGCTGCGCTCGCCGCGGAAGAACTTCTCGAAGAGGCCGGTGACGAGATCGCGGCGGAAGGCGGCGCCGGCGCGCTGGTCGTCGATGGGGGCGAACTGTCCGGCCAGCTCGGTCTGCGCGGCGCGCATGGTCGCCTCGTTCCACGGCTTGCCGACCAGGTACGCCTCGGCCCCCTTGGCCCGAGCCGGGGTCGCCGCGACGCCGCCGTAGGCGAGGCGCGCGCGGGTGACGACCTCGTCGCCGTCGGTCTCCACCACGAAGGCTGCCGACGCGATGCTGATGTCGAGCTCGCGGCGCTTGGAGACCTTGAACGAGTCCATCCGCACCTTCCCGCCGGGCGCTGAGGCGGCGCGGGCGCGCGGGATGACGATGGAGCGCACGATCTCGTCCGGCTCGAGCACCGTCTTGCGGTAGCCGACGAAGAAGTCGGCCAGCGGGACCGTGCGCGTCGCGCCCTTCCGCGCGAGCACCACCTCGGCGTCGAGCGCGAGGAGCAGCGGCGGGGTGTCGCCGATGGGCGAGGCGGTAACGATGTTACCGGCGATGGTCGCGCGGTTGCGGATCTGCCGCGAGGCGAAGGCCCACAGCATCTTGTCGACCATCGGGTGCTCGCCGGCGAGCGCCTCCTCGACCGCGGTGAGCGTGGCCGCGCCACCGACGGTGAACGACGCGTCCGTCTTCTCGATGCGGGTCAGCTCGGCGACGCCTTCGGTGGAGACGAGGAGCGAATAGCGACGATGCTGCTTGTTGATGTAGACGCCGATCTCGGTGGCACCGGCGACCAGCTCGGCGCGCTCGCGGTGCTCGGCCTTCAGCTCGAGGAGCTCGTCGAGCGTGGTCGGTCGGAGGAACGTCTGCTTCTCCGCGCCGGCATAGGCGATGGCGGCGAGGCGACCGTCGTTCTTCTTCAACCGCAGCTGGAACAGATCGTCCGGCTCGGCGGCGCGGCGGCAGGCGACCGCGTCCTCCATCGCCTCGCGGATGGGGCGGTAGCCGGTGCAGCGGCACAGGTTCCCGTTCAGCTGGTCGCCGATCTGCTCGCGCACGCGGCGCGGCTCGCTGCCGAGGTCGTCGCGGTAGTACGCCTCGAACATCGAGACGACGAAGCCGGGAGTGCAGAAGCCGCACTGCGAACCGTAGCTGTCCACCATCGCCCGCTGCACGGGATGCAGCTCGCCTTCTGCCGGCGCGACCCCCTCGACGGTGACGATCTCCCGACCCGCCACCATCGGCAGCAGGGTGATGCAGCTGTTCATCGCGCGGTAGGTGCGCTCGCCCCGCGCGTTGGTGTCCACCAGGGCGACGGTGCAGGCGCCGCAGTCCCCCTCCGCGCAGCCCTCCTTGCTGCCGGTGCGCCCGGTGCTGCGCAGCCAGGTGAGGAGCGAGGTGTTGGTGGACGTGCTCTCGACGCGGACCGGCCGGCCGTTGAGGATGAAATCGAAAGTGGGCGAGGCGGGCGAGGCCATATGCCCAGGATGATACTGGGTAGAGCTGGGATTCGCGCTTACTTCCGCGGCCGTTTCTTCCACGCCACCAGCTCGGCGGCGATGGAGACGGCGATCTCGTCCGGCGACCGGGCCCCGATATCCACCCCGATGGGCATGCGCACGCGTTCGCGCAGCTCGCGGTCGACCCCCTTGGCCTCGAGTCGCTGCTGCGTTCGCTCCGCCTTGGCGCGACTACCGACGCCGCCGACGAAGGCGAAGCCGCGCCCGATGGCCCACTCCACCGCGCGCTGATCGAGCGAGTGGTCGTGCGTCATCACGATGCAGGCGCCGCGCACGTCGAAGTCGCGCGCCACCTCGTCGTACTCGCCGTTCACGCAGGTCACGTTGTCGATCGGCTCCTCGCCGAACCAGTCCTCGCGCGCGTCCACGACGGTCACCGCGAAGCCGACCTTGCCCAGCAGCGGCGCGGTCGCCCGGGCGACGTGGCCGCCGCCGACGAGGAGGCAGGGGATGACCCCTTCGATCGGTTCGAGCATCACGGACAGTCGCCCTCCGCAGCACATCGCCAGCTCGGGACCGAGCTTGAACTCGCGCACCGCGTGCTTGGCCCGCGGGTCGCGCACCATCGCCTGCAGCGCGTGGAGGGTGGTGCGCTCGATGGCCCCGCCGCCGACCGTCCCGACGCACGTGCCGTCTTCCGCGAGGTACAGCTTCTGCCCCGGCGTGCCGGGCGCCGAGCCGTGCCGCTCCACCACCGTGGCCATCGCCCCGCGGATCCCCTGCCCAGCGCGCGACGCGGCCACCTCGAGGACGCGCGCCGCCGTCGCAGTCGTCGGTCGCCGGAGATCGCTGGGAGAATCGTCCACCCCGGGAGTGTACCCGGGATCGGCGTCCACAGCTCAGCCGCGCGTTCGCAGCGTCTCGAGCACCACCTCGACGAATGCCGTCACCCGTAGCGGCACGTGCTTCGACGCCGGTTGAACGCCGGTTGAGCGCGCCGCGGGTCGGATCGATACTCGCGAGCATGAGCAGCGAGAGCAAGTGCCCGTTCCCTCACTCCTTCGGCGGCGGCCGGTCCAACCGTGACTGGTGGCCGAACCAGCTGCGGCTGGACCTCCTTCATCAGCACTCCGCCCGGTCCAACCCCATGGGGCCGGACTTCGCCTACGCGAGAGAGTTCCAGAGCCTCGACTTCGCGGCGCTGAAGAAGGATCTCGCCGCGCTGATGACCGACTCGCAGCCCTGGTGGCCGGCGGACTTCGGCCACTACGGCCCCTTGTTCATCCGCATGGCCTGGCACAGCGCCGGCACGTACCGAACGGGCGACGGGCGTGGT
>JAMFST010000327.1 GCA_026225435.1 Labilithrix luteola | reverse complement strand
GGTCGATGGCGAGGGTGCCGCGACGAGTGGACGTTTGGTAGCCGGTCGCGCTGGTGGACGACGTCGACGGAGCGGCGTCGGTCGTCGCGCTGGGCGCGCCGGCGTCGTCGCTGGCCAGGGTCGATGACTCGTCGGTCCGCGCGAGCTCGCTGCCGCCGCAGGCGACGGTGCTGCCGACGGTGCAGACCGCGACGAGAGAAAGAGAAGAACGGAGGAGGAAGCGGAGTGAGTGGTCCATACCGAGTGAAGGGCCGGCGCTGGACCGATCCGTCATCGACTCGCCACCGCTCTTCACATCCCGCAAGCCGCGCGCATGCGCTCCCAGGCGACCGACCCCTGCAAATGGACAGCGAGCGCGCGCCCCTCGGGCTGACGACCCGAGGCGCAGAGCGAGAGGACGTGAAGCACGCGCGCCTCCTCGCCGAGAACGCCGTGGGGGAAGCGCCGGTCGTACTCGGCGACGGCCGCCAGCGCACCGGGTGCATCGCCCTGTTCCAGATCGCTCTTCCCGCGACGCAGCAGGCTGACTTCCTCCTGCAGCGCGATGGACGACGCGGCGGCGGACGGCGGCGCGCTCTGCGTCGTCGCGGGGTCCGGCACGGTCGCAGGCGACGCCGCCGCCGGGCGCGGATGCTCGACGGGCTGCCGAGGCGCCATCGGCGCTGCCACCGGCGCGAGCGCAGAGGTGGTGACCGTCGGCGCCGCGACGGCGAGCGGAGCTGGGGCAGGAGACGCAGGCACGCTGGCGGATGGCGCGGTCACTGCGGCCGGCTCGGCGAGCCGCGCTTGCGCCGCTTCGTGCTGCAGATGCGTGGTCACCGCCACCACCGCCGTACCCGAGAGGAGCGCCGCCAGCGCGATCTTGGCCAGCAGCCCCACCTTGCTCCCCGTCGTCTTCGCGGCAACGCCGGCGGCCTCCTTGAGCGCGAGACCGGCGACGGCAGCGGTGGCCAGCTTGGCGGCGATCTCGGTGCGCACGCGCGCGCGGTCGGCGTCGGTGGGCGCGCCGCCGTCGCGTGCCGCAGCGAACAGGTTGGACACCTTCTTCGAGTCGTTCACGGGCTGCCTCCGTGGCGCGGGTCCCGGCGCGTACCCGCGCGCGCGCTCGTCTCCGCCCGCTCCCAGGCGGCGGCAAAGTCGGCCCTCGCCGCCCGCAAGCGCGAGTAGACGGTGTTGAGCGGTATCTTCAAGGCTTCGGCGATCTCCGGCGCGGACAGCTCGTCGAACTCGGTGAGGACGAGCACCTCGCGCTTCTCGTCGGAGAGCGCCTCGAGCAGCAGCTCCACGAGGCGGAGCGACTCGTTCGAGGCGGTGATGTCCTCCGGCGTGCCCCGCTTCGGATCGGCGAGGAGCGCGAGGAGCTCGTCGCTCTCGGAGGGGGTGTGCCCGGGCTTGCGGCGGAGCGTCCGGCGCACGTCACGCACCACGTTGCGCACGATGACGAAGAGCCAGGCCCGCAGCGCGCTCCCGTCGAACTGCGGCAGGCGGCGGTAGACCACGACGAAGGCGTCCTGGACCACGTCGTCGAGGGCGGACGCGGGCGCGCCGAGGCGGCGGGCGGTGCGCCACACGTAGTCGAAGTGCTCCTCGTACAGATCGTCGAAGTCGAGCCCCGTGGCGACCGTCGGGTCGGGGGAGCCGATCTCTCGGACCTGCATGCGGAGCGCGGCGAGCACGGGGTTCACCAGGAAATGGCCGACTCTCGCCGTTCCGTCAGGGAAATCGTACCGAGAGGCCGACAGCCCCGCGAAACGAGACCGGCGCCACCCGCGCGAAGTCGGTGGCGGAGGGGGAGAAGTAGAAGCTGGGGCGGTCGAAGGGGACCGCGAGCCCGAGGTCGACGACGAGGGCGATCCCGGACGAGAGAGCGAAGCGCCCCCGACCGGCCGCCAGCGCCGCGGCGACCCCGCTGGTCTTCGACGCGGGGTGATCGACGCCGGTGCCACGGGCGAAGAGAGCGCCCCCTTCGGCGCCGACGACCGGCCCGAGCTCGAGCCCCTCGCCCACGGCGGGCAACCGGAACGGGAGGAACGCCTCCAGCCCGCCGGTGACCGATTCGAAGCGCGCCCCCTGACCGGACGCGTCCGCGGCGCCCCCCAGCCCCGCCGCGAAGCTCGCGGTGACGCCGAGATCGACG
>JAMFST010000326.1 GCA_026225435.1 Labilithrix luteola | reverse complement strand
GGGAGGTTGCGGTACTTCTCGGCGTAGTCGAGGCCGTAGCCGATGACGAACTTGTCCTCGATGGTGAAGCCCAGGTAGTCGATCTTCACGGTGACCTTGGCGCGCGCCGGCTTGTGCAGGAGCGCGCAGATCTTCACGCTGCGTGGGTCGCGCGTCTCGAACAGCTTGATGAGGTGGGTGAGCGTGAGGCCGGTGTCGACGATGTCCTCGACGAAGAGGACGTCCTCGCCGGCGATCGGCTTCGACAGGTCCTGGACGATCTGGACCACGCCGCTCGACTCGGTGCCTTCGCCGTAGGAGCGGACGCCGAGGAAATCGATGCGCAGCGGCAGATCGATGGCGCGGGCGAGGTCGGCGGCGAAGACGAAGCTCCCCTTCAGCACGCACACCAGCACCAGCGTCTTGCCCTGGTACTCCCGCGTGATCTCGGCGCCGAGCTCCTTCACGCGCACGGCGATCTGCTCGGCCGAGATCATGGTGCTGATACGTTCGCTCATGGTGGCGACTCCTACGGCGAGGCGGCAGCGGTGTCCAGGCGCAGGTCGCTCCCATTGGTCGTGATCTGCACCGCGCCGCTGCGATCGGTGCGCAGGAGGCGGGTCGGGGAGGCGGCAAAGGTGGCCAGCGTCTCCGGGTGGGGATGGCCGAAGCGATTGCGCACGCCGCACGAGGCGACCGCCAGCGACGGGGAGACAGCGGCGAGAAAATCCGGTGAGGTCGAGGTCCGGCTGCCGTGGTGGCCGACCTTGAGCACGTCGGCGGCGAGCGCATCGGCAGGCGAGCTTGCCGCGCGGGCGAGCAAGCGGCGCTCCTCGGCGCGCTCGGCATCGACGACGAAGAGGAACGAGCGCTGGCCGTACGACAGCCGCACCACCACGGAGTTGTCGTTGGGGTCGAGATCGCCGTCGACGTCCGGGCACGGAGCGAGGACGCGCAGGTCGACGCCGCCGAGCTCGCGCGCGCGCCCGGAGCAGAGCTCCGCCGGCCGTCGCACCGGGACGCCGGCGGCGCGCGCTTCGGCGAGGAGCTGCGCGTAGCCGCCGCCCATCGCCTCGCGCTCGCCTTGCCCGGAATCCCACAGCTCGCCGACCTGCACGGACGAGGCGAGCAGCGGGACCAAGCCGAGGAAGTGATCCGGATGGGGGTGCGTGAGGATCACCGCGGCCAGCCTGGTCCGCCGGCGCGCCCGCAGGAGCGGCAGGAGCACGCGCGCGCCGACGTCGATGGGGCTGCCGACGAGACCTCCGCCGTCGATGAGGAGCGCTTCGCCGTCGGGCAGATCGACCAGCGCCGAGTCCCCCTGTCCGATGTCGAGGTAGGTGACGCGCAGCTCTCCATGCGGTGCCGCACGTGACCGCGCCAGCGCTTCGCACGCCGCGAGCGCGCCGATCCCGCCGAGCGCCAGCATCGCGCGCGAGCGCCACGAGGCGACGCCGAGCGCGGCGATGGCGGCGAACGCGATCACCACCGCCACCTCGAGCGACGTCGGCGCCAGCACCTCGGCGTTGGCGCGCCGGGAGAACCACGTGGCCAGCAGACGGAGCCAGCCGAGAGACGCGCCTCCCGCCTCGGCCGCGCCTCGCTCGGCGTCGGGCCACGGGAAGAGGCAGGCGTGCGCGAGACAGAGCGGCAACGCCGCCAGCTCCCCGAGCGGCACGGCGAGCAGGTTGGCGAGCGCACCTCCGAGCGGGAGGGTCGGTGCGAAGCCGGCGAGGATCGGCGCGCACGCGAGCGACGCGGCCACCGTCGCGGCGATCGTGCGCACCACCGCGCCCATCGCCGGTCGGGTCGCGAGCGAGCGGAGAGGCGGCGGAACCTGGGCGAGCCGCCGCAACGACCAGCGACCGAGCGCGGGGGCGATCACCAGCAGGCCGAGCGTGGCCGCCACCGAGAGCGCGAACGAGACGTCGAAGGCGACCAGCGGATCGAGCCAGGCCATCGCCAGCGACGACAGCACCAGCGCGCGGAACGCCTCCGCCCGCCGGCCAAAGACCCGCGCCAGCGCGACGAAGGCGCTCATCCACGCCGCCCGCAGCGCCGAGCCGGAGCCACCGGCGAACGAGGCGTACACGAACGCCAGCGGCGGACCGGCGAGCGCCACCAGCCGCCCCACGTCGACGCGCGCCGCGAGCGGCTCGATGCGGACGAGGAGCGCCCGCAGCAGCGCCAGCGTCCCGGCGACGACCAGCACGAGGTGCGTCCCCGAGACGGCGAGCAGGTGCGAGAGCCCGCTGGTGCGGAACGCGGCCGCGTCCTCCGGCGCGAGATCCTCCTCGCCGAGCACCAGCGCGCGAGCGAGCGGCGCCTCGTCCGGACGGAAGGTCGCGTCGATGCGCCGGCGAACCGCGGCGCGCGCGCGGTCGATGAAGGCGCCGATCCCGTGGCCGCGCGACAACCGCCGCACCGCCTCGGTCCCGCCGGAGAGGAGCGTCCCGGCGTGCGCCGCCGCCGGTCGAGGGTCGCTGTCGTTCCAGAAGCGCTCGGGGAGCGACAGGTGCGCCGTCACCGCGAGCCGGTCGCCGCGCGCCAGATCCGGCGGACCGTCGTACAGGACCACGTCGTCGACGAGCTCCGGCAGCGGCGCTCCGCCGAGCTGCGCGCCGGCGCCGCCTTCTCCGGGACCGACGTCCGGCCGCGCGTGGAAGCGCAGGGTGCCGTGGGTGACCACCGGCGAAGAGGTGACCTCGACGGTCCCATCGAAGGTGCGCGGGCCGTTCTCCAGCACGCTCGCCCGCGCCAGCTCGTGCCGCCGCACCCGCCCCTCCGCCCGCAGGTACCCGAGCGCGACGATCCCCGCGGCGACCAGCGCCAGCCGCGCCCGACCGCGACGGCGCCCCTGCCCATCTCGGCGCCCTGCTCCGACCACGACCAGCAGCGTCCCCATCGCCAGCAGCACCTCCCCGGGTGCCACGCAGGCGAGCTGCCCGGCGAGCAACGCCACCGCGACGAGGCCGAGCGCGAGCCGATCCATGAGGCCTCGCCCAGCAAGCGAGGTGCCGATGTACGTCGCCAGGCGCGTCGCCTTCCTTCCCCGGAAAACGCGCGCGACTCGCTGTCCGGGACAGTCGCCGGCCGTCCTTGGTCAGCTCACCGGCCAAGCAGGAAAGCAACCTCGGTCGTACGGCGATGCATCCATTCGCTTCAGGAAGCGCCCGTTTGCGCTAGCCTCGATCGAACCGTGACCGAGCGAGTCCTCCGCTGCGTGCATTGCGGCTCGGCGCACGAGGCGTCGGCGGTCGTTTGCCCCGCCACGGGTCGCCCGCTCCACGGGCCGGGGGCTTCCCCTTCTCCGCATCACGATCCGCATCACCCGCCTGCCGCCGCGATGCCGGCCACGCCGCACGTGCGCCGCCCGCCGCCGCCGCTCCCGTACTCGCACCCGCCGAGCAATCCTCCGCCGCCGATCAGCGTCGCCCCCAAGTCGGGCGGCACGATCGCCCAGTCGCAGCGGAGCCTCATCGGCCAGCTGATCGACGGAAAGTACCTCGTCCGCGGCATCCTCGGCGAAGGCGGCATGGGCACGGTCTTCGAGGCGGAGAACCGCGCCCTCCGTCGCTCGGTGGCGGTCAAGGTGCTGCACCCGGCGCAAGCGCGGAAGAAGGTCGCCGTGAAGCGCTTCCACCAGGAAGCCCGCGCCGCCGGCGCCATCGGCCACCCGAACATCTGCGAGGTCTACGACCTCGGCACCCTCGAGGACGGCAGCCCGTACCTGGTGATGGAATGCCTCCAGGGGCAGACGCTCGCCGAGCGCATCTCCGCCGAGGGGGGCCTCGGCTTCGAGGACGTGCTCGACGTGGTCTCGCAGGTCCTGTCCGGCCTCGTCGCCGCGCACGACAAGGGGATCGTCCACCGCGACATCAAGCCGGAGAACATCTTCCTCACCCACCGCGCAGGCATCCCGCCGGTCGCCAAGCTGCTCGACTTCGGCGTCAGCAAGATGATGCCCGGCTGGGCCGGCACGCTCCCCGGTGAAGAGGAGCAGATGAACCTCACGCGCACCGGCATGGTGATGGGCACGCCCTATTACATGTCGCCGGAGCAGGCGCGCGGGGACCGCAACCTCGACGCGCGCGTCGATCTCTGGGCGTGCGGCGTCATCCTCTACGAGGCGCTCACCGGCCGACGCCCCTTCATCGCCGCGAACTACAACGCGCTGCTGCTGCAGATCCTGACCACCAGCCCGCGGCCCGCGCGTGAGCTGCGTCCGGCGCTCCCCGCGGCGTTCGATCAGGTGATGCTCCGCTCGCTCGCTCGCGCGCGCGAGGAGCGTTACCAGTCGGCCGAGGAGTTCCAGGCGGCGCTCAAGCCGCTGCGCCGCGGGCACAGCAAGACCGGGTCCGTCACGGTGGTCGCGTCGACGCCCATCCCGCCGCCCAACCCGCTCAGCATGCCGACTCCGTACATCCCGATGATGCCGCGGGTGCCGGGGCAGTCGAGCCACCCGGGGCAGGCGCGCCAGGCGCACCGGGACAGCTCACCGCCTCCCGGCATGCAGACGGGCCAGCCGATGCACCGCTCGCAGCAGGTGCAGGCGCGCAGCATCGATCCGCTCGCTTCGCTGCCCAGCCTGGGAGCGCCGCCCTCCTCGCGCATCCCGCACGAGTCGGGGACCAACCTGTCGCTCGATTCCGACCACCTCGACTCGGGGGCGACGGAGATGCTTCGCCGCGACGACGGCCACGACGTGGACATCGACATCGACATGGACGAACGCGAAGCCCCCGCGCCGCACAGTGGCAGCGGCTTCGACGAGCGCCCGACCGAGATCCACCGCCCCGAAGCCCAGGTCCCTCCGAGCGTCGACTGGGACGACGTCACCACGCGTCTCGATCCGAAGTACCGCCCGTCGTTCGCCCAGCTTGCCCAGAACCGCGCGCGCAAGTCGGAGCCGCGCCCGGCGTCGAACCTCGAGGACACGGTGAAGATCGAGGGGGACCTCGAAGCGCATTTCGCCGACGAGATCGCCCGCTCCAAAGGCTGAGCGCGGTCGCGAGGACGAGGCCGTAGCCCCTGCGCGAGCCGCCCGCGCCTTGCACTTCGTTCACTCTTGGGTTAACTATTCTCCCTGGCGACAACCACTGGAGGATCTCTCATGAAGCCCGCACCTGCTGACTGGCCCCGTCTCTCGTCCGCCGTCTTCTACGACGACCCCGCGCGCGCCATCGACTGGCTGCGCGACGCCTTCGGCTTCACCGTGCGGGTGAAGATCGAGAGCGCGCCCGGCGTCATCGAGCACT
>JAMFST010000325.1 GCA_026225435.1 Labilithrix luteola | reverse complement strand
GGAGGCTCCAGCGGACGAACGCCTGGAACGAGCACATCGCGAGGGTCTTACCGAAGAACGCGACGATCCCCAGAACCTCGACCCCCCAGTGGGCCATGGGCGCGTGGAGAAGGACGTGCTCGCCGAACGCGATCGTGAGCCCGTCGCGGTGGAGGAACGGGAGCTGCCAGCCGCCGAGGAAGATCGTGACGATCAACATCGAGCTCGTGCACACCTCCATGTACTCGGCGAAGTAGAACATCCCGAACTTCATGCCCGAGTACTCGGTGAAGTACCCGCTCACGAGCTCGCTCTCGGCCTCGGGAAGGTCGAAGGGGATGCGCTTGGTCTCGGCGACGGCGGCGACGAAGTACAGACAGAAGGCGAGCGGCTGGACGAAGATCCCCCAGGCGTTCTCCTGCTGCCAGCGGACCATCTCGTCGAGACGCACGGTGCCGTACACCATGAGCGCGCCGACGAGGGCGAGGCCGATGGTGACCTCGTAGCTGACCATCTGGCTGGCGGCGCGCAGGGCGCCCATGAGCGAGAACTTGTTGTCCGACGACACGCCGGCGATGGCGGCGGCGACGATCCCCTGCCCCGCGAGCGCGAAGATGAAGAGGAGGCCGACGTTGAGCGGCGCGACCGACATCTCCACCGGGCCGAAGCCGTGGTTGACGCCGCAGACGCCGAGGCGCGGGACGGCGGCGCCGAGGTTGCCCATGCAGAGCGTGTCCGCCATGGGGATGACCGCGACGAGCGCGAGCACCGGCAGCATCGCCAGGATCGGCGCGAGGCCGAAGAGGAGCTTGTCGGCGTTCGGCGGGAGGAAGTCCTCCTTGAAGAAGAACTTCACGCCGTCGGCCGCGGTGTGCAGCAGGCCGGCGACGCGCAGCTCGAACGAGCCGATCTTGAGGACGGCGCGGTTGGGACCGATGCGGTCCTGGATCATCGCGCTCTGGCGACGATCGACCCAGGTGAGCAGCCCTCCCACGTTGAAGAGGAAGCCGATCATCACGAGGATCTTCACGAGCCCGGTGAGCAGGGCGAAGAGGACGGGGTTCACGGGGCCTCGGTGCTGTGCGGGTCGGTGATGGTGGTGTGGACGGGCGCGTTGCCCTCGCCCAGCCCACTGAGTCTGGTGCGGATGTCGCGCAGCTTCGTCCACGAAGCTTCGTAACCAAGAGCGCGGGCGAGCAGGCCGATCTGCTGCCAGGCGGGCTTGCTCGAGCCCTGCGACTCGATCGCCTTGTCCGACTGCTGGCGGATGCCCTTGAAGTTCACGTAGGTGCCGCTGGCCTCGGCCCACGAGGACGCCGGCAGCACGATGGCCGCCGCCTGGGTGAGCGCGCCGTGGTGGGTGGGGTTGGTGTTGATCGTCTCGGCCTTGCCGAGCGCAGTCGCCGCCGCGTCGGCCTCTTCCTTCGTCGAAGGAGTCGCGCCGCCGAGGGCGATGACGTGCTTGATGGCGCCGGACGCGAGCCCCTCGACCAGCGCCGAGAACGGCTTGGCCGACTCGACCAGTTGCTTCACGCCGGCCGTGTTCGGGTTCTTGTCCTTGTGGATGAGGATCTTGTCCTCGTAGCCATCGGGAGCGCCCGACCAGAAGGCCCGGTCGGTCTCGATGAGCGTCTTGCCCAGCTCGCGCAGCGCCCAGTTGTCCTCGAGCGAGTGCTGCGCCGAGTAGACGATGGCGATGGAGTCACGCGGCACGCCGTCGAGCTTCTTCTTCGCCGCTTCGAGGGCGACGCCGAGGCTCGAGGTCTTCCCCTCGACGCGCGGCTCGAGGACGCGGTCCTCGTGGGCGGCCTTGTACGAGACCATCCCGTCGTCGCACATCCAGTACTTGTTGACCGCCTCGTTCTCGCGCGGCCGGTACCGGTAGGTGCGGTTGAAGCGCGAGTCGTAGTCGAGGTACGTGTTGCAGCCCGTCGCGCAGCCCTGGCAGACGCTCTTCACCGAGCGGAGGAACCAGACGCGCGCCTTGAAGCGGAAGTCCTTCGTGGTGAGCGCGCCGACCGGGCAGACCCAGTCCGCCATGTACGTGTACTTGTTGTCGAGCTGCCGCCCAGGGGCGACGAAGATCTCGTTCAGGTTCCCGCGCTCGCGCATGTCGAGGACCGGATCGTGCGCGACCTCGTCGAAGAAGCGGATGCAGCGGGTGCACATGACGCAACGCTCGGCGTCGTACACGATGGTCGGTCCGAAGCTGACTGCCTTCGGCTTGTGCACTGGCTCGTCGAGCATGCGCTTCTGCGTCTTCTGGTGCTCGAGCCAGTAGTCCTGCAGCTTGCACTCGCCGGCCTGGTCGCAGATCGGGCAGTCGACCGGATGGTTCAGGAGGAGGAACTCCTGCACCGCGGCGCGCGCCTTCTTCACGTGGTCGGACAGGTCCGAGAGGACCTCCATGTTCTCCGTGGCGGCGAACTGGCAGGCCGGCTGGAGCTTCGGCTTCTTCACCGCGCGGTAATCCTTGGCGACCGGATCCCACTCGAGGATGTCGAGGGTCAGCGGGCGCTGATCCTTGGCCGGGAGGATCTCCACCAGGCACATGCGGCAGTTGGCCGCGATCGACAGACCCGGGTGCCAGCAGTAGTGCGGGATCTCGATCCCCTGCTTGTGCGCGGCCTGGATGATCGTATCCCCCGGCTCGAAGGGGATCGTCTTGTCGTCGAGCTTGAACGTCGGCATGGCGGAGTTCCGGAAAGCGAAGGCTTAGAGAGCGAGCGAAGCGATCAATGATCGCATTCGCCGCCGATCATGTTCAGGGAGCCGAAGGTCGGCACGATGTCGCTCAGCATGCTCTGGTCGAGCAGCTTGGAGAGACCACCGACGATGGGCATGCACGGCGGGCGGATGCGCACGCGGTAGGGCGTGCCGGTGCCGTCGCTCACCAGGTAGAAGCCGAACTCGCCGTTGCCACCCTCGGTGTACGAGTAGACCTCGCCGGCGGGGACCTTGGCCCCTTCCATGACCAGCTTGAAGTGCTGGATGGTCGCCTCGATGGTCGTGTACACGGCGTGCTTCTCCGGCAGCATGACGCGCGGATCGTCCACGTTGATCGGCCCGTCGTCGGCCATACGCGACAGGACCTGCTCGATGATGCGCATGCTCTGGCGCATCTCGGCGAGGCGCACGAGGAAGCGATCGAGGGTGTCCCCCTTGTTGCCGACCGGGACCTCGAAGTCGACCTCGTCGTACTTCAGGTACGGGTACGTCTTGCGGACGTCGTAGGCGACGCCGCTGGCGCGCAGACACGGACCGGTCCACGATAGAGCGACGGCCTCGGCGCCGGAGATGACGCCGACGTTCTCCAGGCGGTCGAGGAAGATGCGGTTCTTGAGGAGCATCTTCTCCCCCTCCTCCACCAGGTCGAGGACCTTGGGGAGCGAGCCGCGGCACAGCTCCTTGAAGTTCGGGGTCGGCGGCTTGGCCATCCCGCCGATGCGGCCGAAGGAGTGCGTGAGGCGCGCGCCGGTCTCCTCCTCGAGGATGTCCCAGATCATCTCGCGGGCCTTGAGGAACCAGAGGAACGGCGTGAAGGCGCCGAGCTCCATGGCCATGGCGCCGGTGCAGGTCAGGTGGTCCGAGATGCGGGCCAGCTCGCCGAGCGCCATGCGGTACCACTGGCAGCGGTCCGGGACCTGGATCTCGCAGAGCTTCTCCACCGCCAGCGCGTAGCCGACGTTGCAGAGCATCGGGGAGATGTAGTTGAGGCGGTCGACGTAGGGGAAGACCTGCGCCCACGTGCCGCGCTCGCACATCTTCTCGAAGCCGCGGTGCAGGTAGCCGATCTGCACGTCACTCTTGACGATGGTCTCGCCGGAGAGCTCGAGGACGATGCGCACCGTGCCGTGCATGGCCGGGTGCGAAGGTCCCATGTTGAGGTGCATCGGCTCCGCGGGGAGCTCGAGCTCGCCCTCTTCGAGCTCCAGATCAATCGGTTCCATGGTCGGATCTCGTGAGCCTCAGTTGTTCTCGTCGGCGCTGTTCCACACGTTTCGGCCGAAGGACATGCCCTCGTCCTCGCGGAACGGCGCGATCTTCTCGAGCGGCAGACCCGCTTCTTCCTCGTTGCGGTACTGCACCAGCGGCTGGGTGCGCGCCGCGGGGTAATCCTTGAGCAGCGGGTGCCCCTCGAACTCGGGGTACATGAGGATGCGGCGCAGATCCGGGTGGCCGCGGAACTTCACGCCCATCATGTCGAACGTCTCGCGCTCGAACCAGTTGGCGCCCGGCCAGATGTGGGTGACCGAATCGACCTCGGCGCCGTTCAGCTCCTCGTCGCCCACGCGGGTCTTGAGGCGCAAGCGCGCGCGCTTGGGGAGCGAGCACAGGTGCAGGACGATCTCGATGCGCTCGTTGGTCTCGGCGCGGTGCGGGTAGTCGACACCGCAGAGGTCGATGATGAGGTCGAAGTCCATCTGCGGATCCTTGCGGAGGAACGTGCAGATCTCCTTCCAGCTCGCAGGCGCAACCAGCGCCGTGTCGTCGCCGAAGTTGGAGTGGGTCTCGAGGATGGCGCTGCCGAAGCGCTCCTTCAGCTTGTCGAGAACGCGGACCGTCACGTGTGCTCCTTGTCGCTCTTGCTGCCGGCGCTGGGACCACCGCTCGGCGGGATGCTGTTCGGGATTCCGCCGAGCAGCGGCAGACCGCGCGGGTGCTGGCGCAGGTGGGTCATCGGATCCTCGCGCGGCTTCACGATGCCGGGGGTGCGGTCACCGCGGGCGATCTTGTCCTGCAGCAGCAGGAGGCCGTCGAGCGCCGCTTCGGGGCGCGGCGGGCAGCCGGGGATGTAGATGTCGCAGGGGATGATCTTATCGATCCCCGGGACGGTCGTGTAGTTGTCGTAGAAGCCGCCGCAGCTCGCGCAGGTCCCGAAGGCCATGACCCACTTGGGGTCCATCATCTGCTCGTAGATACGGCGCAGGACCGGCGCCTGGCGCTGGCTGATGGTGCCGACGACCCACAGGAGGTCGGCCTGGCGCGGCGAGAAGCGCGGAGCCTCGGCGCCGAAGCGGGCGAGGTCGAAGCGCGGGCTGGCCACGCTCATGAACTCCATCCCGCAGCAGGCGGTGACGAAGGGGTACTGGAAGAGCGAGTACTTGCGCGCCCAGCCGAGGAGCGCGTCGAGGCGCGTCGTGGCGAAGCCCTGCTCGTTCGCCTCGAGGGCGATGGTGCGCGTCGGTTGATTGGACATGTTCAGCGAATTCCTTTTGCGAGACCGCTCACGATTCCCACTCCAGCGCGCCCTTGCGCCACACGTAGATGAGCGCCACGACCACCACGGCGAGGAAGCCGAACATCTCCTCGAGGCCCAGCCAGCCGAGCTGGCGGAAGCGGATGGCCCACGGATAAATGAACACCGCTTCGATGTCGAAGACGACGAAGAGAATGGCCGTCAGGTAGAACTTCACCGACAGCTTCAGGTGATTCCCTCCCGAGCTCTCCGACCCGCACTCGTACGGCGTCATCTTCTCCGGCGTCGGGTTCTTCGTCCCGAGCGTGCTCGCTCCGAGGAAGAACAGACCAGAGACCGCCGCGGCGACGAACAACATCAGGAACATCGGGGCATAGGTCACAAGCATGGGCGAGGGCCCATCTAGTATTCACGGTGCACAGAGTCAACGAGGCTCGGTGAAGGTTGGAGAACGCCGCCGGCCAGAAATAACGCTCTCGTGAGGCAGTCTGCGCGCGGGCTCCGGCGACGCGCCGCACGGGGTCGCACAGCTGCGCCGACGCTCCGCCTGCGCCCGTGCTCGACCGCCTCCCGCCCCGCTCTTCCCGACCTTCGCCGCCACACCTGTCCCCTTCGCGTGGACGGATGCTCCGCTGCTTGGCGCGACGACCCTGCCGAGCCAAGGTTCAGCACCTCCTCCACCGAGGAATTCGGCTGCGGTGCTCAGCTTTTCGCGGACTAGCGGCGGGGGGCGGTACTCGAGCACGGGCGCAGGCGACGCGCCCGCCTATCCGTGCGGCCCTCCGTGGCGCGTCACCGGAGCCCGCGCGCAGAGTGCTGCCCCCCGGAGCGTCCGCTGGAAAAGCCAGCACCGCCAGCCGAGCCGAGGCCGTCGTCAGTTAAGCGAGAGCTCGCGCCTTCCAAGCAGTCAAAGCCGGCCCGAGCGCAGCCTCGACCCTCTGCAGGTCCGCAGCCAAAGAAAGCTCCGGCACGCCTGCCGTCAAAGCCTCCCGCAGGCACCCATATGCAGCCACGAAGCGGCCGCGCTCGGCGAACGCCTTGGCGAGAAGGGGCATGATGTCAGTGGCCGGGCCACCAAAGGCGATGGCGCGCCGCAGAGCGCCGATGGCCTCGCCGGAGCGGCCCGACTGGAGGAGGGCATCGCCTAGGCGGCGGAAAAGCTCCGCAGCTGCGAGGCCTTCGCTCGCATATTGAATGCCGATGCGGAAGACCTCTTCGGCCTGGTCGACGTCGCCGAGGTGGACGCAGGCGGAGCCGAGGAGGCCGAGGCCCTTGGCGATGAGGGCACGGGCCTCGGGGGCCAGCATCTGCCCTTCTGGCGTGCGGAGGAAGATGGCGAGGGGGGCCGGCCAGCTGCCGAGGAGGGAGACGACCTTTGCCCATTCCTTGTCGGTGCTGGCGGTCTCGGCCTCGGCGACCTTGGAGAGGTCGATGGCGCCGCGGGAGCCGCTGGCGACGCGCTCGAGCTCCTCGCGGATGTGGGCACGCATCCGGAGGCGGAAGGCGTCGAGGTCGTAGCGCTCTTGATCGCCGTCGTGCTGGAGGACGAGCTCGGCGGTCTGGGCGCCCCCCTTGGGATCGACCACCAGGGTCTGCAGCGAGTAGCCGTAGAGAGGGGCGAGCAGGAGGTAGCGGACACCGATGAAGAGCTGGATGGCCTCGACCTCGGTCTCGCGGGTCGGGATGGGCTCGTCCTTGTCCTCCTCGACGAGGAGGGCGCCCACGAGGCGCCGACGGAAGTCGGCCAGGGTGAGGCGCTGGGGCTCGAGGTCGGCCTCGCCGTCGCCGCCGACCACGAAGTCGACGAGGGTCTGGTCCGGGCTCCGCCGGTCGACCGTGAGCGCAGTGATGCGGGCGCCGACGATGATGGAGAACGCGAAGAAGCGCTCGCCTACGATCTCGCAGAGCGCCTGGAAGCTACCGATCCCCTCGCCGATGCGCTCGAACCAGCCGTCCGTGCGGAGCGAATCCAGGGAAAATTCACGCCTCTTGTCGGCCATCTTGGGGGTCGTCGACGATTATCCCACCGAGGGCGAGAGAGCCACCTGATCCTTTTCGCCCCAACCCCTTTTCCGCGTCCGAGGGCGGACGGCGGGCCCAGAAACGGCAGACCGGTTGGACCCCGCACCCCTCGCAGCGGGCTGGATCGCGACGCGACGGGCAGCGCTGGAGCATGCCGAGGTGGCAGAGAGAAAAATCGTACTTCACCGGGTCGGCCGGGTCGAAGCGGGCGAGCGCGGCGGTGATCTCCTGGGCGGTGCGGAAGGAGACGTCAGCCCGGCGGGTGAAGCCGAGGTTACGGGAGAGCTTATGGATGTGGGTGTCGACCGGGCACACGAGGACGGACGGATCGAGGGGCCAGAGGCCGAGGTCGATGCCGTCGGCGGGGCGGATCATCCACCGGAGGTAGAGGTGCAAGCGCTTGGTGCCGCTGCCGGCGCGGGGATCGGGGACCAGGTGCGAGGCGCCGCGGCGATCACCGGGGCGCGCGGTGCCGGGCGCAGGGAGA
Organism: Labilithrix luteola; assembly: GCA_026225435.1. Classification (GTDB taxonomy): domain Bacteria; phylum Myxococcota_A; class Polyangia; order Polyangiales; family Polyangiaceae; genus JAMFST01. The sequence continues at coordinate 122 of JAMFST010000325.1, read as the reverse complement.
CCGCCCGCCTCGCGGATGGCGTCGCAGAAACGGGCCAGGGTCTCGCGCAGGTCGCCTCCGGTCTCTCCCCCCGTCGCATCCCACTCGCGGGCGAAGCGGGCGCCGAGCGAGCCGGCCTCACG
>JAMFST010000324.1 GCA_026225435.1 Labilithrix luteola | reverse complement strand
GACGCGCTCCTCTCGGCGGGCGTGGCCATCTCCGGCGTCGCCGTGGTCTTCACCGGCTGGACCTGGATCGACCCGGCGGTGAGCCTGGCGCTCGCCTTCGCCATCCTCGCGGGCACCTGGTCGCTGATGAAGACCTCGATGAACCTGATGCTCGACGCCGTCCCCGAGGGGATCGATCCGGAGCGCCTGCGCGCCTTCCTCGCCGGCCGCCCCGGGGTGGTCGAGGTGCACGACCTGCACATCTGGGCGATGAGCACGACCGAGACGGCGCTCACGGCGCACCTGGTGATGCCGGGCGCCCACTGCGCGCCCAACTTCCTCAACGGCATCTGCCACGAGCTGGCCGAGAAGTTCCACATCGGCCATGCGACCCTGCAGATCGAGCCGCAAGAGATGCCGCACCCGTGCGCCTTGGCCTCGGACGACATCGTCTGAGCGCCGCTGACGGATGAAGGGGATCCCCGGGTTCTTCACCGAGGACGAGGGGCGCTGGTACGCGCGCTTCGCTCGGGGTCTGGTCGGCGGGATCTTCGTCGAGGTGGGCTCGTGGAAGGGGCGGAGCACGTCGTTCGTCGGGCCGGTGTGCCGGGCGAACAAGACGCGGCTGGTCTGCGTGGACCACTGGCAAGGCTCGCAGGACATGCTCGCCGACACCTACGCGCGCACGCTCGCCGAGGAGGACGTGGAAGCGACGTTCCGCGCCAACATGAAGGCGCTCGCGATCGACGTCGAGGTGCTCGCCGAGTCGTCGCTCGCCGCCGCTGCGCGCTTCGCCGAAGGCTCGGTGGGGCGCGTGTTCCTCGACGGCGGGCACGACCCGGCGACGGTGACGCAGGATCTGCACGCCTGGTTCCCGCGTCTTGCGCCCGACGGCCTGCTCGGCGGGCACGACTACGACGAGAAGCACCCCGGGCTCGTGCGCGCGGTCGACGCGTTCGTCGAGCCCCGCGGTCTCCAGGTCAAGCGCGGCCCTCGGTCGACTTACGTGCTGGTGACAGGCGTGAAACAGCGCCCGGGCTGAGGCGGTCCCGTTCTCTGTCCCGAGACCTCCGTGTGGTACGCCGATCGCAAGGCCCCATGACCATGACCCCCACGACCGCCCTCACCGACGAGCAGCTCCTCCAGATGGACCGCTACTTCCACGCGGCCAACTACCTGACCGTGGGGCAGATCTACCTGCTGGACAACCCGCTGCTGCGCGAGCCGCTGCGGGCCGAGCACATCAAGCCGCGCCTCCTCGGGCACTGGGGGACGTCGCCGGGGCTCAACCTCCTGTACGTCCACATGAACCGCCTGATCCGCGAGCACGCGCTCGACGTGATCTTCGTCACCGGTCCCGGACACGGCGGCCCCGCGCTCCTCGCCAACACGTACCTCGAGGGGACGTACTCGGAGATCTATCCGGCGATCACCGCCGACCTTCCGGGGCTGAAGAAGCTGTTCCGCCAGTTCTCCACCCCCGGTGGCGTCCCGAGCCACGTCGGTCCGTCGACGCCCGGATCGATCCACGAAGGTGGAGAGCTCGGCTACGTGCTCACGCACGCCTTCGGGGCGGTGTTCGACAACCCGGAGCTCATCGCGCTCGCCGTCGTCGGTGACGGCGAGGCGGAGACCGGGCCGCTCGAGGGCTCGTGGAAGGGGATCCACTTCCTCGACGCCTCGCGCGACGGCGCGGTGCTGCCGGTGCTGCATCTCAACGGCTACAAGATCTCCGGGCCGACGGTGCTCGGGCGCGAGTCGGACGAGAACATCCAGAAGCTGCTCGAAGGGCACGGCTACGAGGTGCACTTCGTCGAGGGGGACGACCCCATGCCGGTCCACCGCAAGCTCGCGGCGACGCTCGAGAGCTGCGTCGCCAGGATCAAGGCGATCCAGGCCGACGCGCGGGCGAAGAAGTCCAGCGATACGCGGCCGGCGCCGGCCCCGGGCCCGGGGCCAATCACGCCCGCGAGCATCCCGCGCTGGCCGCTCATCGTCATGCGCACGCCGAAGGGTTGGACCGGGCCGAAGGTGGTCGACGGCAAGCCGGTGGAAGGCACCTTCCGCGCACACCAGGTGCCGCTCGAGAACGTGAAGACCAACCCCGAGCACCTGCAGCAGCTCGAGACCTGGATGCGCAGCTACAAGCCGGAGACGCTCTTCGACGAGGGCGGGCACTTCGTGAAGGACCTCGCCGCGCTCGCCCCCGCCGGCGACAAGCGCATGAGCGCCACGCCGCACGCCAACGGCGGCAAGCTCGTGAAGCCGCTGAACCTGCCGGCCTACGAGGACTACTCGGTGAAGGTGCCGACGCCGGGCACCGTGCGCGAGGAGTCGACCCGGCGCCTGGGCGTGATGCTGCGCGACATGTACGAGAAGAACCCGGACAACTTCCGCCTCTTCTGCCCCGACGAGACCAACTCGAACCGCCTCGGCGCGGTGTTCGATCGCGAGTCGCGCTGCTTCGAGGGGGAGCTGATCGAGATCGACGATCACGTGGCGCACCACGGGCGCGTGATGGAGGTGCTGAGTGAGCACAACTGCCAGGGCTGGCTCGAAGGCTACGCGCTCACCGGGCGTCACGGCCTCTTCGCCACCTACGAGGCCTTCGCGCTCATCGTCGCCTCGATGGCCACGCAGCACGCCAAGTGGCTGGAGATGTGCACCAAGCTGCCGTGGCGTGCGCCGCTGCCGTCGCTCAACTACCTGCTCACCTCCACCTGCTGGAGAAATGATCACAACGGCTTCAGCCACCAGGGGCCGGGATTCCTGGACGTGATCCTCTCGAAGAAGGGGGCGGTCTCGCGCGCCTATCTTCCGCCGGACGCCAACTGCCTTCTCTCCGTGGCCGATCACTGCTTCCGCAGCTCGAACTACGTGAACCTGATCATCATCGACAAGCAGCCGCAGCTCCAGTGGCTGAACCTCGAGGAGGCGCAGGAGCACTGCGCGCGCGGCGCCTCGATCTGGCACTGGGCCGGCACCGAGAAGGCCGGCGAGCCGCTGGACGTGATCCTGGCGAGCGCCGGCGACATCCCGACCCTCGAGATCATCGCCGCGGCCGACTGGCTACGCACCAACGCGCCCGAGCTCGTCTTCCGCGTCGTCAACGTGGTCGACCTGATGAAGCTCTTCTCCCCCAAGGAGCACCCCCACGGGATGGACAAGGAGCAGTTCCAGGCGCTCTTCACCGACGACGTCGACGTCTGCTTCTCCTTCCACGGCTACGCCGGCGCCATCCACGAGCTGATTCACGGGCAGGCGCACGCGCCGCGCTTCCACGTGCGCGGCTACAAGGAGGAGGGCTCGACGACCACGCCGTTCGACATGGTCGTCCTCAACGAGACCAGCCGTTACGACATCGCCATGGACGCCATCCGCCGCTCGCGCCGCAAGCTGGCCAACGCCGACGCGCTCACCGCGAAGTGCCAGGAGATGCTCGCCAAGCACAAGGTGTACGTCCGCGAGCACTTCGAGGACCTGCCGGAGATCCGCGACTGGAGCTGGACGCACGGGCGCGGCGAAGGAAAGACGATCGGGGTCTGACCATGGCGACGACGACGCGGCAGGCGGTGCAGCCGTTCCTCGCGCTCAACGGCGGCTCGTCGTCGCTCAAGTACGCGTACTACGCGGACGGGAAGCCCGACGACGCGAAGCGTGGCTCGATCGATCACATTGGATCCGATCAGGCCGCGGCGCTGTCGCAGGTGCTCGAAGCGATCGGCGAGCTGGGCGACGCACCGAAGGCGGTCGGGCACCGGCTGGTGCACGGCGGCGCGGAGCTGTCGGCGCCGGCGCGGGTGACCGACGAGGTGCTGAAGAAGCTCAAGGCGGCGCTCCCTTTCGCGCCGCTGCACCTGCCGGCGGAGATCGCCGCCATCGAGGCGGTGCGCGACCGCTTCGGCGGCTTCGACGCGTTCCCGCAGGTCGTCTGCTTCGACACCTATTTTCATCGCACGCTCCCGGAGGTGGCGCATCGCTATGCACTTCCCGAAGCGGCGGTGAAGAGCGGGATCCGGCGCTACGGGTTCCACGGTCTGTCCTACGAGCACGTGGTCGCCACGTACCCGCTCGCCCGCACCGGTAAGGTGGTCATCGCCCACCTGGGGAGCGGGTCGAGCATGGTCGCGGTGCAGGACGGCGCGTCGGTCGACACGACGATGGGGCTGACGCCGACGGGCGGTCTCGTGATGGGGTCGCGCACGGGGGATCTCGACCCCGGCGTGGTCATCCGACTGCTGCGCGAGGGCTACTCGGTCGACGCGCTGGAGAAGCTGGTCAACGCGGAGTCCGGGCTGAAAGCGCTGACCGGCGACACCTCCGACATGAAGAAGATCGTCGCCGCGCGCGCCACCGATGCGCGAGCTCGACTTGCGTTCGACGTCTACGCGCACACCGCGCGCAAGCACCTCCTGGCGATGGCGGCGAGCCTCGGCGGCCTCGACGCGCTGATCTTCACCGGGGGCATCGGGGAGCACGCGCCCGAGGTGCGGGACGAGGTCATCCGCGGGCTCGCCTTCGCCGGGATCGCCCCTTCGCAGCGCGAGGCGGGTCGAGTCACTGTCCAGATCGTGCCCACCGACGAGGAAGAACGTATCCTCCATCACGCCGAGGTCCTCCTCGGTTCATGAATGGCAGGAACACCCCATAAAGCCGCGCGACTCGGTCGCTACGAGCTGATCGCCATCCTCGGACGAGGAGGCATGGCCGACGCGTTCCTCGCCGTCGCCACCGGCATGTCCGGCTTCCGCAAGCTGTGCGTGGTCAAGCGCGTGCGCGAGGGGACGGGGAACGAGCCGCAGCTGCGCTCGATGCTCCTGGCCGAGGCGCGGCTGGCGTCGCTCCTGGAGCACCCCAACGTGGTGCAGACCTTCGAGGTCGGCGAGGCGGACGGCCAGGTCTACCTGGCGATGGAGTTCCTCCGCGGGCAGCCGGTGCACCGCTTCGCCCAGGAGATCATGGCCAAGGACCGGGTCATCGATCCGCGCGTCTCCGCCCTGATCGTTGCCGACGCGCTGCGCGGGCTGCACTACGTGCACGAGCTGCGCGACTTCGAGGACAACGCGCTCGGTCTCATCCACCGCGACGTCAGCCCGCACAACCTGTTCCTCACCTACGACGGCCAGGTGAAGGTCCTCGACTTCGGCATCGCCAAGCTCACCACCGACGTCACCTCCGCCACCGAGGCGGGGATGGTGAAGGGGAAGCTGGCGTACATGTCCCCGGAGCAGGCCAGCGGGAGCGATCTCGATCGCCGCACCGACCTGTACAGCGTGGGGATCATCCTGTGGGAGCTGCTCGCGCGGCAGCGGCTCTATCGCGGGACCACCCCTGGCGAGACCTTGCGCCGGCTGATCGCCGAGCCTGCCCCCCCGCTGCCGCCCGACGTGCCCGCGGGGCTGGCGCTCATCTGCGCCCATGCGCTGGAGAAGGACGCCGACGAGCGCTACCAGACCGCCGCCGAGATGCGCGAGGCGATCGAGGCCTGGCTCGACGCGCAGCCCACGCTCCGGCGCGACGAGGTCGGCGAGAAGGTGACCTCGCTCTTCCAGAACGAGCGCGAGGAGCTCGAGCGGCTCGTGCAGGAGTTCATGCGCCGTCCGTCGACCCCGATCGGCGGGAGCGACCCGCCGCCGTCGTTGCGCGTCCCCGCGCTGGCCGAGGCAGGTCCGCGCGAGCAGCAGACGCAGCTCACGCCGTCGATGCCGCCCCTCCCCTCGTTCGAGCGCTCGTCGCCCAACCAGCGCCTGGGGTCGGGCGGCTGGTCGGGCTCGGACTCGGGGCCGCCGCCGTTCGCGTCGTACACCCCGCCGCCGCCGTCGGTCTCCCCGGTCTCGCAGATTCCACCGTACACGCCGCCGCCCGGCGCCTTCTCGATCACGCCGCCGCCGTACGGGCCGCCGCCGTCGACCCAGGTGCGAGCGCCGATCTCCGAGGCGCAAGTGTCGCCCGCGCTGCGTGCATCGGTGGCGCCTCCCGCGCTGGCTCCGCCACCACCCGCGGGCCCGCGCGCTGCGGCCGCGCTGCTCGCCGTGGGTCTCGGGGTCGTCACCCTCGCGTGCATCGTGGGAGGAGCGCTCTACCTCGGTCGACGGAGCGCTCGCACCGCGGAGCTGCCGGCGATGGCCGTCCCGTCGTCGCCTGCCGCGGTCGAGGCGCACCCGACCGCGTCGCCCGACAGCCCGTTCATCCCGACCGCGCCGCCGCTCCTGCGGCTCGTCGGTTCCAACACCGTCGGCGCGGAGCTCGCTCCCGCGCTCGTCGAGGCCTTCCTCAAGCGACGCGGCGACACCGACGTTCACCGGCGACGCGGCCGCGACGAGCACGAGATGGCCGTCATCGCCACGCGCTCCAGCGGTGGCGAGGACGTGGTCACGCTGCGCGCCGAGGGGACCGCCACCGCCTTCGCCGCGCTCGCCGACGGGAGCACCGACGTCGGCATGGCCTCGCGCGCGATCAAGGACAGCGAGCAGGAGCTCCTCGCCACCAAGGGGACGGCTGACATGCGCTCGCCAGCCACCGAGCACGTGCTCGGTCTCGACGGGATCGCGGTCATCGTCCAGGCCAACAACCCGATCCACGCCTTCGACGCCGGCTACCTCAAGAAGCTCTTCGACGGCGAGGTCACCCAGTGGAAGGACG
>JAMFST010000027.1 GCA_026225435.1 Labilithrix luteola | reverse complement strand
GTTGGCGCCGGAGCGGACGCGCGCGACACGCTCTCGGTGCGCGTGGCCATCGACGTGAATCAGGCGGGGGGCGAGGTCCTCTTCGGCAACGTCCTCGGCCTCGAGCTGGTCGACCAGGGGGGCGTGCTGCTCATCCAGGATCTCGATCTCAACGCGGATCCGTGACGGTCGCTCCGTAGCGCGCGAAGTCCACGTGGAGGCGGGCGCAGACGGCTTGCAGCGCCTCGATCGTGCGCGCCGCCAGCTCCTCGAGCCCGGCGTCGTTCTCGATGAGGAAGTCGGCCGCCTCGACCTTCTTCCACAGCGGCATCTGCGCGGCGATGCGCGCTTCGACCTCTTCGCGAGTGGCCCCATCGCGCGCCATGCTGCGCTCGATCTGCGCCTCCTCGGGCGCGGTCACCACCACCAGTGGGCGCATCATCTCGTGACGCCCCCCCTCGACGAGCAGCGCGGCGTCGTAGCAGACGAGCGGCTCGCCCGCGGCCGCGTGCGCGGACAGGGCCAGGGCGGATGCCTCGCCGATCGCCGGGTGGACGATGGCGTTCAGCTCCTTGCGCGCCGCCGGGTCGGAGAAGACCAGCGCCGCCATCCGCTTGCGGTCGAGCGCGCCGCTCTCGTCGAGCACCGACGGCCCGAACGTCTCGACGATCTTCGCCAGGCCGTACGTCCCCGGCTGGACCACGTCGCGGGCGAGCTGGTCGGCGTCCACCACCGGAACCCCCATGCGGCGCAGCTGCGCCGAGACGGTGCTCTTGCCCGAAGCGATTCCCCCCGTGAGACCGAACACGTGCATGCGCCGAGCTTGCCCGCTTCCGCGACCGCGCGCATCCTCCGCGTGGTGACGGGGAGGCCCATTCCGCGAAGGACGCTGCTGCGCCGCGCGGCGTGGGGCTTGGTGGTCGTCGCTGGCGGCGGTCTTGTCGGGCTGGTGCGCACCCGCGGTTACGAGCTGCCGCCCGGAGTGACGCCGGCGACGCTGACCGCGGCGGAGTACGAGATCCTCACGGCCATCGCCCGGCGCATCTGCGCGGCCGACCGAGCCGACGCGCCGAGCATCGAGGAGGTGGGGGTGGTCGCCTTCGCCGATTCCTACATCGGCAAGATGCACCCGGCGATGCAGCGCGATCTGCGGCAGTTCTTCGTCTACATCGAGCAGCTGGCGCCGCTCCGGCTCGGCCTTGCGTCGCGGTTCACGCACCTGTCGCCCGCGGAGCAGGATCGCGTGCTGGGGTCGATCGAGGCGAGCGACGAGGGGATCCTCCGCGGCGGCTTCGACGGGCTGAAGTCGCTGGTCTTCATGGGCTACTACCGCGACGCGCGCACCTGGTCGATCGCCGGCTACGGCGGCCCGTGGCTGCAGGCCGGGACCACCGGATGATCGTCTCCGGAGGCGACCTCACGGCGGATCTCTCGCTCGACGTCGACGCGGTGGTCGTCGGCACCGGAGCGGGCGGCTCCATCGCGCTGCGCGAGCTGGCGCGCGCCGGGCTGCACGTGGTCGCCTTCGAGGAGGGGGCGCACCACACGGCGAAGGACTTCACCCAGCGCGAGGACCAGATGTTCCCCGCGCTCTTCGCCGACGGCGGCGGGCGCACCACCTCGGACCTCGCCATCCGCGTGCTCTCCGGACGCGGGGTCGGTGGCAGCACGGTGCACAACACCAACCTGTGCAAGCGCACGCCGGACCAGATCCTCGACCTCTGGGCACGCAAGCTCGGCGTCAGCGGGGCGTCCGTCGCCGAGATGGCGCCATCCTTTGCCGCCATCGAGCGCGAGCTCTCGGTCGCCCCGATCCCGCGCGAGCTGCTCAACGGGAACAACGACGTCATGCGGCGCGGCGTGGAGGCGCTCGGCTGGAAGGGGGGGATGCTCGCGCACAACCGGGTCGGCTGCCGCGGCTCGGGGTTCTGCGAGCTCGGCTGCGCCTACGACGCCAAGCAGAACGCGCTCAAGATCGTGGTGCCGCAGGCGC
>JAMFST010000323.1 GCA_026225435.1 Labilithrix luteola | reverse complement strand
GGTCCTTCTCGGTACGGACGACCTCGCCGACGCCTTCGATGGTCTCGATGTCGTCCATGATGACCGTGAAGCGGAGGTTCACCCGGGTTCCGATGGCGAGCGGCGTCTGCGACTTGATGAAGACGCCGGTGCGCGAGATGTTCGTCACGTACTCCTGGATGAACGCGTCGAAGGAGCCGAACTCCTTGTTGATGGTGACCCGGTCGCTGCCTTCGCGCTTGTCGTTCATTCGGGGCCGAGACTAGCAGCAGTCGCCGCGTCGAGCGTTGCCTCGTCGAGCTCCGCGGCGGACACGGCTTCGAGCGCGAGGCGAATCCGGGGCTCGGCGCTCCCCTCGGCAGCGAGCCGGACGCGCGGCGCGGCGGACGGGTCGACCTCGCGCAGGGCGAGCGCTGCGCCCACCCGGCGGTCGAGAGGAGCAGCCGCATCGGCCACGATGCGCTGGAGCACCTCGGGTGACATGGTCTCGGCGCGGTAGCTGCCGCCGCCACGCGCCAGCTGGCCGAGCGCGCGTCGCCAGTCGGCCATGGTGCGATCGCCACGGGCCAGCGCGTCGGCGGTCGGCTCGGCGTTCTCCGAGTAGCGTGCGATCTGCACGCGTATGCGGCGGACGATCTCGGCCAGCTCGGCCTGCGCGTGACCGTAGGCGAAGAGGATCCGCGGCGGCCCGAAGCGCGGGACCAGGCGGATGCCGGACGAGTCGACGAGATCGACGCTGGCGAGCTCGCGGTAGGTGAGGAGCTGGCGGAAGACGGAGCGCTCGAGGAGGACGCCGTCATCCCCCACGGTGATGCGCGAATGGGCGAGACGCCGCCCCACGTGAGGCGCGAGCACGAGAGGCAGGATCGCGAGAGCCATCGCCAGGAAGCCGATGTGCATCTCGACGCTCATCAGGTGGGCGATGACCACGAGGAGCAAGGCGAAGCCGAGCGCGAATTCGAGGCCGACGAAGGCCATCAACGTGCAGGTGAAGGCGCCGATCATCGGGCGCATCGCCATCGATGCCGCGCGCTCGCCGCTTTGCAACTGCAGGTGCCGGAGAAGCCAGTCGAGGAGGCGCGCGTGCTCGACAGGCTCGTCGTCGGCGAGACCGAGACGGATCGTTCGCCCGCTGCGGGTGTCGAGGCGAAGCGTCCCCGGTCCGGCGTCGCGAACCGCGGTGATCTCCTCGCGCGTGAGGACGATGTGGCGCAGGCCGCGACTCAGTTGCAACCCGCCGCCCGGCAGGACGTAGAGGACACCGCCTCGCCGCCGGCCCGCGCGGAAGTACAGCGCCGTGCCCGAGACGAGGAGCGGAAAGAAGGCAGTCACGGCCAGCGCCGGGACGCGAAGGCCCAGGACGAAGAGAACGGCGCACAGCCCGGTGATGACCCCGAGCGTGGGGACGAGCACCGGGCTGTCCACCACGTTCCACGCGAGCGAGATCGTCGGCGGTGATCTCATCGGCGCGTGCGCTCAGCGTAGCGCGCCGCGGGTCAGCGCGGATTCGAGACGTCCCTCGTCGAGCTCCTCCTCGGCGATGGCCTCGAGAGCGACGCGCAGCTCGGGGTGAGCGGTGACGTCGGCGGCGATGCGGATGCGCGCGTGGCCTTCACCGGGGACCCGGCGCAAGGCGAGAGCGGCTCCGACGCGCTCCTCGAGAGGCGCCGTGGGGCTGGCGAGGACGGCGTGCAGCTCCTCTGGCGAGGGGGTGAAGGATCGAAACGCAGTCGGGTTCTCGAGCTCGGCGCGCCAGACAGCGAGCGGCCGACCGGCGCGGGCG
>JAMFST010000322.1 GCA_026225435.1 Labilithrix luteola | reverse complement strand
GCGGCGGCGGCGCGGCGGCGTCCTTGTCCTGGGGCGGCGGAGGTTGCCCGCCGTCGGCGCCGGAGTCCGGCTGGTTCTGTCCGCCGTCGTTCCCTCCGTCGGGGCTGCCGCTGTCCTTGCCGGCGTCGGGCGGTCCGCTGTCGGGCGGCTGCTGCCCGCCGTCACCGGGTCCGCTGTCCCCGCCGCCGTCCTGTCCACCGTCTTGCCCCGCGTCCTTCTTGTCGTCGATGCGGCGCAGCGCGATGGCGCGGTTCCAGGCGGCATCGCTGCCGGTCTGGTCGAGCGAAGCGTCCGCCGGGGCGCCGGGGATCAGCTCGATGGCCTGGTCGTACGCGTGGACCGCGTCCTCGTAGCTGCGCTCGAGGAAGAGCAGGTTGCCTTCGAGGTAGCGAGCGCGCGCGCGGACGTCGATGGGGACGGTCAGGTCCTGGGCGATGGCGCGGACGACGCGCAGCGCGCAGTCCACCTCAGCGCTGCGCTTCTGCTGATCGGCCGGCGAGCCCGCCTCGAGCTCCTCGTCGCCGAAGCGGCCGCCGTACGACTCACCGATGCCGAAGAGCGAGAGGCCGAGATCGAACGCGCCGTTCGGCTTGGCGAGCATCGACGACGGAGCGCCGATGGAGCCCTCCGAACAGGCGCCGGTGCTCAGGTAGTCCTCGAGGGTCATCGCCGCGAAGGAGGCGTCGCCGGCGTCGAGCGAGCGGATCGCCTCGTTGACCTCGGGCACCTGCCGGTCGAAGGGGCGCGACGGGTCCCAGCTGCACGCGCCGATGATCACCGACGCGGCGCCGAGGAGCGCCAGCGCCGCGCGCGCGGTGACCCGCTTGTGTTCAGGCGCGCGCACGGACCTTCAATCCTTTCCCGTCGCGCTTCAGATCCGCCTGGGTGTGTTGATCGCGCCGCTCCGCCGCCGTCTTGCCGACGCCGCGTCGCTTCGGCCCGCGGTTGCGCCGCTGCTCGCTGTCCGGCGTCATCGCCAGCGCGAGGGTGCTCGCCTTGGACGGGCGCGCCGGCGCCTCGGGGATCATCGCCTCGATCATGAAGAGCAACAGCGCGGCGCCGAGCGGCCAGGCGTATGCCTCGGCGAACACCGTCTCGACCCGCTCCGACAGCTCCTCCTTCATCATCTTGGAGAGCGAGCGCGAGATCTGGTCGATCCCCGTCTGCCCCTTCTCCGCGCGCACCAGCATGCCGCCGCTCACCTGGGCCACCTGCGCCAGCTGCGCCTCGCCCGCGGTCGACAGCTCGGTCGTCAGGAGGTGCCCCTCGTCGTCCTTGCGCGAGCCGGTGACCTTCCCCTCCTCGTTCACCAGCGGGATCACCTCGGGCGCGCGTCCGCCGATCTGCACGACGTCGATCCGCGCCCCGTCGGCGCCGGCGTCCTGCGCCACCTTCACCGGATCGCCCTCGAGATCCTCGCCGTCGGTCACGAGCAAGATCACCCGAACGTGATCCTTCGACTGCGGATCCCGCGCGAGCAGCTCGCGGGCTCGCTCGAGCGCGCGCGCCGTCGCCGTGCCGCCAACCGGCATGTCGTTCGGCTCGAGGGCGCGGAAGAACTGCGCGATGGCGGCGCCGTCGGTGGTCAGCGGGAAGCTCATCGGCTCGCCGGCGAAGGCCACCGCGGCGAAGCGCGCCCCGGGCAGATCCTGGATCAGGCGCGCGACCTCCGCCTTGGCGCGGGCGATGCGGTTCGGCGCGATGTCCCGCGCGTACATGCTCTTCGAGTAATCGAGCACGATCACCACGTCGAGAGTGGTCGCCGGGATGAGGCGCGTGCCTCGCCCGAACTGCGGCCGCGCCAGCGCCAGGAACGAGAGCAACAGCGCGATCACCAGGAGCGCGCCTTTCGTCGCGCGGCGCCCGGTCGAATCGAAGCTGAGGAGCCGCTCGATGAGCTTCGGCTCCCCGAAGCGCCGCTCGGCGCGCGCTCGCCGGATCGACGAGACCACGAGCAGCGCGGCGAAGCCGGCCACGAGCAGCGCGCAGGCCACGCTGAGGATCAGCACGTACGGGCTGGTGAAGTCGTAGGCGAAGCGCATCTACGGGAACCTCCGCACGAGGAACAGGCGGACGAGCGCCTCGAGGGCGATGAGCGCGACGGCGGGCACCAGGAGGAAGCCGAAGAGATCCTCGGTCGTCGCCGACTGCGCCTCGAAGCGCGTCGTCTCCAGGTGATCGAGGATCTTGTGCATCGAGAGCTCGAGACCGGTGCGGTCGGTGGCGACGAAGCTGTCGCCGCCGGTCTCGCTGGCCATCTTCTTGAGCAGCTCCGGGTTGACCGGGAAGCGCGCGCGGCTGAAGTGCGGCTGGCCGAAGATGTCGATCCCGTCCTGCACGTCGACCTCGTCGCCGTTGCCGATCTGCACGGTGTAGATCTTCACCCCCTGCGTCTGCGCCAGGTGCGCGGCGTAGTCGGGGGCGATGGCGCCGCTGTTGCTGTCGCCGTCGGTGAGCAGGATGATCGCCTTGGAGCGCGCGCTCGAGCGGCGCAGGCGGGCGACGGCGGTGCCGACAGCGTCGCCGATGGCAGTACCGTTGCCGTCGATGTCCTCGAGGCGGATCTTGGAGACGAGCGAGACGAGCACCGACTTGTCCAGGGTCGGCGGCGAGACGATGTACGCCTGGCGGCCGAAGACGACGACGCCGATGCGGTCGTTCTTTCGCCGCGAGATGAAGTCGAGGATGACCTCCTTCGCCGTGTCGATACGCGTGAGGCGGTGCGGAACCTTCGGCTGCGGCACGCCGGCGGGCGGCGGCGGCGGCAAGGTCTCCATCAGCGCCTTCATCGAGCCGGAGAGATCGAGCGTGATGACGATGTCGATCCCGCGCTCCTCCGCGTCCTCGCCGCGGAGCACGTTCTCCGGACGGGCGAGCGCGGCGATCCCGAGCACCAGCGCGGCGCCGCGGAGGATGCCGGGCAGATCGCGCAGCCGCGAGCGGAACCCGCGCGGTCCGCTCACCAGCGGCATGATCGTCGAGAGGCGCAGCCGCGGCGTGCGCGCGTCCTGCCCCAGCGTCGCCCGGTAGACGACGAAGGGGACGAGGACGAGGCCGACGGCGAACCAGGGGAACTGCCACTTCGCCGAGAGCCACGCGTCCGGACGCATGACCAGCGGGTAGACCGCCCCCAGCGCGAGGAAGAGGAGGACGCCGAGGACGACGATGATGCCACGCAGGACCCGGGGCTTCATGCGCGGATCTCCGTGTCAGCTTCGGGCACCGAGCCCGGTGCCGGCTCGGGAGACGGAGGCGCAGGCGGCGACGGTGCGCTCGGCGGAGGAGGCGGGGCAAAGGGCGAGGTTGGCCCGACGCGCGGCATGGTGGCGCGGACGATAGTCTCGCCGGCGGCGAGCGCGCGGGCGCAGTCCTCCGGCGTCGGCGTCGCCCGGGCGAACTTCACCAGATCGCAATCGCCGAGGAAGGCGCTGATCACCTCGTACGGCAGGGCGGGGGAGCCGATGCGCGCGCGCCGGAGCGCGGCCAGGATCTCGTCGGAGGTCGACTCGAGCCCGTCGAACTCGTAGCGCGCGCCGAGGTACGAGCGCACCGCGTCGCTCACCCGGTCGAAGTACTCGCTGTAGCGCTGCACCTCGAGGAGGCCGGCGTGGCGCACCTCGTCGAGCCGCTCGAGCGCGATCTCCCACGGCGGACGCGGCGGCGGCGGCGGCGGAACCGGACGCGGGCGACGCAGGTAGCGACGAAGGAAGTAGGCGAAGATCGCGCCGAGGACGAGCCCGGCCGCCAGGTAGAGGAGCGCGTGCTTGAGCGAGGTCCACTCCTCGCGCTGCACCCGCGCCGGCGGGTTGTTCCGCGGCCTGGCCTCGGGCGTCGACGCCGTCGGATCCTCCACCGTGATGGTGTGCGGACGGGTGCAGACCGTGGCGATCTCCCCGCTGGCGCGCGACACGGCGATGGGCACCGGCGGCAAGGTCAGCGTCTGGCGCCCCGCCTTGTCCGGCAACGGCACCAAGGGGAACTCGAACAGCGAGGTGACCCGATCGGCGCCGGTCGGCTTGGCGTTCGGATCCGGCGGAGCGACCGACAGCCGCGCTCCGGCGCCGCCGTCTTGATCGGGCACGACGAAGCCGGCCGACTTGAGCGCCTTGGCCGCGTCACCGGCGCTCTGCAGCGACAGCCCGTTGGCCATCACGCTCTCGCCGCGCCCGTGCTCGATGGTCACGCGCAGGGTCGACGCGTAGCCGGAGGTGCCGCGCTCGGGGAAGGTGTCGACGATCTTCGGCCGCGTGCCGGACGCGGGGACCGACTCGACACAGCCGCCAGCGAAGGTGTCGGCAACGGCTGCCGAGGCGGCGGGCGCAGGGACCGGCGGCGGAGACGCATCTCCCGCGGCGACGCCGGTGGCGCCGAGCACCCCCAGTGCCAGGGACATCGCGAACACTGTTCGTCTACCGAGGCTGGTCATCGCGACCGCACCCGCCGCGCCCGTCGGGCGAAAAGATCTCGCAGCGGCCGCACGAACGAGCCGCTCGTCTCGATCTCCACCGAGTCCATCCCCAGCTTGTTGAAGAGGATCCGCCGCTCGTCGCCGAGCGCCTGCATCGTCTTCTTGTGATGCGCCCGCACCCGCGGATCCGAGGTGTCGACCACCACGGTCTCGCCCGACTCGAGATCCTCGAAGGTCGCCAGTCCCACGTCGGGCAGCTCGAGATCGCGCGGATCGGTCAGCACCACCGGCACCACGTCGTGCTTGGCCGACGCCAGCGCCAGCGCGCGCTCGTACCCCTCGGCGAAGAAGTCGCTGATGACGAAGGCGATACTCCGCCGCCGCGCCACGCCCACCAGCGCTTCCAGCATCCCGCGCAGATCGGTGAGCGCGCCGAGCGGCATCTTCCCCGCGCCGTCCTCGGCCATGAACGGCTGCGGCTTCGGGGCGTCGTGCCCGAGGATCTCCCGCACGACGCGCATCACGTGCTTCTCGCCGTTCTTCGGCGGCACCACCCGCTCGATGCGGTCGGTGGAGAGGATCAAGCCGACCCGGTCGTTGTTGCGGATGGCGGAGAAGGCGAGGAGCGCGGCCACCTCGGAGGCGACGCGCGCCTTGGGGGCCCGGCGGGTGCCGAAGTCCTCGCTCGGCGAGAGATCGACCGCGAGCATCACGGTCATCTCGCGCTCCTCGACGAACACCTTCACGAAGGTGTCGTTCATGCGCGCCGAGACGTTCCAGTCGATGGTGCGGACGTCGTCCCCCGGCTGGTACGGGCGCACCTCGCGGAAGGCGAGCCCCTGCCCCTTGAAGCTCGACGTGTAGGTCCCGGCGAGCTGCTCGTTGGCGAGCTTGGCCGTCTGGATCTCGATCGTCCGCAGCTGAGCGAGCAGTTCCTTCGGGATCATGAGGGGAGGGCGGGGAAGAGCTGGGCCAGCGGCGTGGTGACCCGCGAAGAGCCCCTCTTATTCCGAAGGGGGCCGCGGGTTGTCAACGGCGGACCGCAAGCGCGCGCCGATCTCGTCGATCGACGCCTGAGCCTCGGGAAAGGCGGGGAACATCTGGAAGACGTGGACCATCTCCGGCCAGACGCGCTCGTCGACGGTGACGCCGGCCTCCCGCGCGCGCTGGGCGAAGGCGACGGCCTGGTCGAGCTGCGTCTCCCGGGTGCCCACGTGGACGATCATGGGCGGAAGACCGCGGAGATCGGCGTGGATGGGCGCCGCCAGCGGGTCCTTCCGGTCGCCGGCGGGCCCGATGTACATCTCGGCCAGGCCGAGCATGCCGTCGCGGGTGACGATGGGGTCCGACGGGCCGAAGGTGAGCATCGAGCGCGTGTTCCCCTCGAGATCGACCCAGGGGGAGAGCAGACCGAGCGCGGCGGGCAGGGGCGCCCCCTCGTCACGCAGGCGCAGGCAGAGCGCGACGGCCAGGCCGCCTCCCGCGGAGTCTCCTCCGACGGTGATCTTCCGTGCAGAGATACCCAGAGCGAGCAGCGCACGGTAGGCCGCCAGCGCGTCGTCGAGCCCGGCGGGGTAGCGGTGCTCGGGCGCGAGGCGGTAGTCCAGCATGTAGAGCGGGCCGCCGAACGAGCGAGCGAGCCTGGCGCCGAGCGGCCGGTAGCCGGCGGCGCTGCCGAGCGAGTACCCGCCGCCGTGGAGGTACAAAAGTGCGGCGCCGTCGTCGCCCGCAGACGGCGCGACCAGCTTCTCGGCCGGGACGCCGCCGAGCGTGACCGCCTCGAGCTGCACGTCCTGCCCGACCGGCTCCATGGTGAGCATCTCGTCCATGTACCGCCGCAGCGCCGCGAGCGAGCGTTCGGTCGGGCGATGCGCGTCGAGGAAGGCGAGCACCTTCGTCAGCGCCGCGCTCTCGAGGGATCCGGTGGTGTCCATGCTCCGTCCGCGTGATAGAGCACGTCGATCTCCCTCTCGCAACCGATGAACCAAGCCGAGCTCAAACGCGCACGCGCGCTCCAGCAGAAGAAGTTTCGCTCCGAGGAGCGCCGGTTCCTCGTCCAGGGGCGCAAGGTGGTCGAGGAGCTGCTCCGCTCGTCGTGGCAGGCGGAGGTGATCTTCGCCTCGGCCGAGGCGACCGAGCTCATCGAGCCGCTGGCCCGCGCGAGGAAAGTCCCGGTGCGCACCCTTCCCGACCACGAGCTGGAGAAGATCGGCACCCTCGAGAAGGGGAACGAGCTGATCGCCCTGGCGGTGATGCCGGACCAGGCCAAGGCGCGCCCGCCGCGGCCGAACGAGGTGATCCTCGCGCTCGACGGCATCGCCGATCCGCGGAACATGGGTGGCCTGATGCGCATCGCCGACTGGTTCGGCATCCAGCAGGTGCTCTGCAGCCAGGACTCGATGGAGGTGTGGAACCCCAAGTGCGTCCAGTCGACGATGGGCTCCCTCTTCCGGGTCAACGTCCGCTACGTGCGCCTCTTCGACGAGCTGACGACGCTCGCCGCCGGCGGAGCGAACCTCTACGTGGCCGACATGGGCGGTG
Source organism: Labilithrix luteola (assembly GCA_026225435.1). Taxonomy (GTDB): domain Bacteria; phylum Myxococcota_A; class Polyangia; order Polyangiales; family Polyangiaceae; genus JAMFST01. The sequence continues at coordinate 9,500 of JAMFST010000322.1, read as the reverse complement.
ACACGGTCTACGACGTGCCGCTCGCCGCCCCGGCGGTGCTCGTCATGGGGAGCGAGTCGCACGGGATCTCGGCGGCCGTCCGCGCGCTCGAGCAGGCCAAGGTCATCGCCATCCCCCGCGTCGGCGGCGCCGAATCGCTCAACGTGGCGATGGCCACCGCGGGCCTGCTGACCGAGTTCACCCGCCAGCTGAGAGGCCGACGACCTCTCGGTCACGCGGGCTGACGCTCACGCGGTGACGGCAGCCGCGGCGGCATCGGCGACGCGGATCCCGTCCATCGCTGCCGACATGATGCCGCCCGCGTAGCCGGCCCCTTCGCCGCTCGGGTACAGCCCGTCGACCTCGGGGTGCGCCAGCGTCGAAGGATCGCGCGGGATGCGCACCGGCGTGGAGGTCCGGGACTCGACGGCGACGACGATCGCCTCGTTGGTCAGGTAGCCGCGCATCTTCGAGCTGAACATCTCGAGCCCGACGCGCAGCCGGCGCGCGATGTCGGGCGGGAGCAGCTCGTCGACCCTTCGCGCGACCACCCCCGGCGGGTAGCTGCACGCCGGCAGATCCTGCGACGTGCGCCCGCGGACGAAGTCCACCATCCGCTGCGCCGGCGCCACCTGCGCGCCGCCACCGGCGATCGCCGCCGCCGTCTCCAGCTCGCGCTGGAAGGCGACCCCGGCGAGCGCGTCGTCCCACGGGTTCTCGCCCACCTTCACCTCGACGACGATGCCGCTGTTGGCGAACGGGTTGTTCCGCTTGCTCGGGCTCCAGCCGTTGGTGACCACCTCGTCGTTCTCGGTCGCGCAGGGGGCGATGATGCCGCCCGGGCACATGCAGAAGGCGTACACCCCGCGCCCCTCGACCTGCTCCACCGCCGAGTAGCTGGCCGCCGGCAGGTGCTCGTCGCGGGGCGCCTTTCCCGTGTGGTAGCGGACCGCGTCGATGATCTGCTGGGGGTGCTCGATGCGCACGCCGACGGCGAAGTCCTTCGCCTGCAGGCGGACGTCGTGGCGGGCGAGCAGGCGGAAGACGTCGCGCGCGGAGTGCCCGGTCGCCAGCACCACCGCGCCGGCGGAGAGCTGCTCGCCGTTCGCCAGGACGACGCCGGAGAGGATGCGTCGGTGCGCCTTCTGCCGGAACACGAGGTCCACCACCTTGGCCTCGAAGCGCACCTCGCCGCCCGCCTCCTGGATCGCCTCGCGCATCGCCGCGATGATCCCGGGCAGCTTGTTCGTCCCGATGTGCGGGTGGGCGTCGACGAGGATGTCGCTGCTGGCGCCGTAGGCCACCAGGCTGCGGAGCACCGCCTCGATGTCCCCGCGCTTGCCGCTCCGGGTGTACAATTTTCCGTCGCTGTAGGTGCCGGCGCCCCCTTCGCCGAAGCAGTAATTGCTCTCCGGATCGATGACCCCTCGCTGGGTGATGGCGGCGAGATCGTGCCGCCGCGCGCGCACGTCCTTCCCCCGCTCGAGCACGATGGGCCGCAGCCCCAGCTCGATGAAGCGCAGCGCGGCGAAGAGCCCCGCGGGACCGGCGCCGACGACGATCACCGGCGGCTTGCCGCTCACGCTGGTGTGGACCGGCTTGTCGATCGTCACGGGCGGCAGCGGCCTGTCGCTCGACACGGTGACCCGCAGCCGCACCCGCACCTCGCGCGAGCGCCCGTCGATCGACCGCTTGAGGATGCGCACCCCGCGAGCTTCCCCCTCCGTCCAGCCGCAGGTGCGTTCGGCCAGCTCCTGTACCGCGCGCGGATCGGCGGCCTCTCGAGGCGAAAGCGCCAGATCTACGGTGCGTTCCATGACGCCGCACCATAGCGCACCGGCGTGCCAGAACCGCGAGACCCCTTAACGAGCCGCCCCGTCCGTGCTTGGTTTGGCGCATGACCACCTCCGCCCGTCGCGTCGCTCTCGTCACCGGTTCCACCAGCGGCATCGGCCTCGGCGTCGTCCGCAAGCTCGCCGCCAGCGGCCAGGACATCGTGCTCAACGGCTTCGGCGACGCGAAGGAGATCGAGGCGATCCGCGTCAGCCTCGAGGCGGAGCACGAGGTTCGCGCGCGCTACCACGCGGCCGACATGACCAAGCCGCAGGAGATCGCCGAGATGGTCGCCTTCGCGCACAAGGAGCTCGGCTCGCTCGACGTGGTGGTCAACAACGCCGGCATCCAGCACACGGCCTCGATCGAGGAGTTCCCCGTCGCCAAGTGGGACGCCATCCTCGCCATCAACCTCTCGTCGGCCTTCCACGTCGTGCAGCACGCTCTCCCCGGGATGCGCGCGCGCAACTGGGGCCGGGTCATCAACATCGCCTCGGCGCACGGCCTGGTCGCGAGCCCCTTCAAGGCGGCCTACGTCGCGGCCAAGCACGGCCTGGTCGGCTTCACCAAGGTGCTCGCTCTCGAGACCGCGACCACCGGCATCACGGCGAACGCCATCTGCCCGGGCTGGGTGCTCACGCCGCTGGTCCAGAAGCAGATCGACGCCGCCGCCACCGCCGAGGGCATCTCGGTCGACGAGGCGCAGAAGAAGCTCGTCGCCGCCAAGCAGCCCTCGCAGCGCTTCGCCACGCCGGAGCAGATCGGCGCGCTCGCCGTGTTCCTTTGCAGCGACGCGGCGTCGTCGATGACCGGCGCCAGCCTGCCGGTCGACGGTGGATGGACCGCGCAGTGACACGCTGACTACGCGCCGCGGCTAGCGGTTCGCGTCGCGATCGCTGCACCCGGCTTTTCCAAACGAAATGGCCGCGCGGCCATTTGTCCATTCTCTGACGCGGCGCATAAAGCGACCGACGGTCGCGCCGTTGCGTTGACAGCGGCTCTGCCGAGCCTCTACGGAAAGGTGAAACATGAATCAGCATTCACCTTCTGTCGGCCGCCTCGCGCCGGTCACCGCCCGGGGGCAGCGCTCCCGCCTGCGGTTGCTCCGCGCGGCCGAATACGTCTTCGGACAGAAGGGGTTCGAGGGGGCGTCGATCGCGGAGATCTGCCGCCGCGCCGGGAGTGCTCTCGGCAGCTTCTACACGTACTTTCCCGACAAGAAGGCCGCCTACGTCGAGCTGGTGGACAGCCTGGGCTCGCGCCTGCGCAGCGAACTGGCCACCGCCGTCGAGGGCATCGACGATCGCCTCGACGTCGAGCGCGCTGGCCTGCGCGCCTTCTTCGATTTCGCCGCCCGCCACCGGCAGCTCTATCGCATCGTCCGCCAGGCGGAGTTCGTCGATCCCCCGGCCTTCCACCGTTACTACCGCAAGCTCGCCGCAGCCTACTCGACCGGCCTCGCCAAGGCGATGGACGAGGGCGAGCTGCGCGTGCTCGATCCGGAGATCGCCGCCTACTCGCTCATGGGCATGGCCGACTTCCTCGGCATGCGCTGGGTGCTCTGGGAGACCGGCGATCTCGATCACGTCGTCGACGGAGCGATGGACTTCCTCACCGGCGGTCTGTCGGTCCCGCCGGCGAAGCCCAAGCTCGCCACGGCCGCGAAGCGAACCACCAAGCGCATCACGAAAGCGAGCCTCCATGCACATCGGTGACTGGGGCGCGCGTGGCGCGATGTACTGGCCGGGTCGCATCGCCCTCGTCGACGAGGCGCGCGGCACCCGGTTCACCTACGCCGATCTCGATCGCCGCTCCGACGCGCTCGCCTCGCACCTGCGTGGCCTCGGCATCGGCCACGGCGATCGCGTGGGCGCCATCGCCCACAACGGCGTCGAGGTGATGGACCTCCTCTTCGCTTGCGGAAAGCTCGGCGCCATCTTCGTCCCCTACAACTGGCGTCTCACCGCCCACGAGCTCGACGGGCTCGTGCGCCTCACCACTCCGCGCGCGCTCTTCGTCTCGCGCGAGCTGGCCGACGTGGCCATCGGCGCGCTCGAAGCGGCCGGCCTCACCGGCGAGCGCACCATCCCCTTCGTGGACCTGGGCTCCGCCAGCGAGAGCTCCGCCACCTACGAGCGCATCGTCACCGCCGATAGCGCGCGCATCCGCGAGGAGGGCACCTCGGCGGAGGACACCTTCGTGCTGCTCTTCACCGGCGGCACCACCGGCCTGCCCAAGGCGGTGAAGCTCTCGCACCGGATGGTCGCCTGCAACGTGCAGACGACGGTCATCCACCACCTGCGCCACGACGACGTCACCATCGTGCACACCCCGATGTTCCACACCGGCGGCCTGTTCGTGCACGCGCTCCCGGTGCTCGCCACCGGCGGCCGCGTCATCATCCTCCGCCGCTGGGACGCCGGCGAGATGCTCCGCCTCATCGTGCGCGAGAAGGTCACCGTCTCGTTCGCGGTGCCGACGCAGCTGCGCGAGCTCTCGGAGAACGCGGCCTTCGCCACCACCGACTTCTCCACCGTGCGCATGCTCATCTCCGGCGGCGCGCCGCTGCCGGTCTCGCTGCTGGCCACCTTCCAGGCCCGCTCCGTCCCCATCGCTCAGGGCTTCGGCATGACCGAGTTCGGCCCCAACGCGCTCATGCTCACGGCCGAGGAAGGCTTCGCCCACCCCGGCGCCGTCGGCCGCCCCAACTACTTCGTCGACGCCCGCGTCGTCGGCCCGGACAGCCGCCCGGTGAAGAGCGGCGACACCGGCGAGCTGTGTTTCCGCGGCCAGGGGCTCTTCAGCGGCTACTTCGGCATGGACGAGCGCGTCGTCGACGACGAAGGCTGGTTCCACACCGGCGACCTCGCCCGCGAGCAGGACGGAAATCTGTACATCGTCGGCCGCCTCAAGGAGATGTTCATCTCCGGCGGCGAGAACGTCTACCCGCTGGAGGTCGAGGAGGCGCTCTACGCCCACCCGGCGGTCCGCTCCTGCGCCGTCATCGGCGTCCCCGACGAGCGCTGGGGCGAGGTCGGCTGCGCCTTCATCATCTGGAAGGACGGCGCCGGCGACAGCGCCACCGCCGACGAGCTGCGCGCCTTCTGCAAGGAGCGCCTCGCCGGGTACAAGGTGCCCAAGCAGTTCCAGGTGGTGCAGGAGCTCCCCCTCACGCCCGCCGGCAAGATCCTCAAGCGCGAGCTTCTTCGGCGCTTCACCAAGGAGGCCTGCTCATGAGCAGCGTCGCGACCATCGACCGTACCCAGCTTCCGTGGTGGCGCGAGCCGACCGGCGGCCAGTGGATCTCGTTCCTCGCCGCCTGGTTCGGCTGGGTCCTCGACGCCTTCGACTTCACCATCTTCCTCCTGGTGATGCCGCAGATCGCCGGCGAGTTCCACGTCACGGTCACCGCCACCGCCTGGACCATCACCCTCACCTTGATGCTCCGCCTCGTCGGCGGCGTCGCGGCCGGCTGGGCAGCGGACAAGTGGGGGCGCAAGACGCCGCTCATGATCTCGGTGCTCTGGTTCGCCGCCTGCGACGGCGCCATCGCGTTCGCGCCGAGCTTCGCCGTCGTCTTCGCCCTGCGCACGCTCTTCGGTCTCGGCATGGGCGCCGAGTGGGCCTCCGGCACCACGCTCGCGATGGAGAACTGGCCGAAGCGCAGCCGCGGAATCGCCTCCGGCATGCTCCAGGGCAGCTGGGCGATCGGCTACCTGCTCGCCTCGCTCATCGGCTCGGCGATGCTCCAGCACGGCTTCGGCTGGCGCTCGCTCTTCATCGTCGCCGCCATCCCGGCGGTGCTCGTTCTTCCCATCCGCATCTTCGTCCCCGAGAGCCTCCCCACCGAGGCGCAGAAGGCCGAGGACAAGGCGGCGGCCAAGGCGGAAGCCGAGGCCCCCGGCGCTCGCAACCTGGGCGCCACCGTCGGCTGGGCGTGCTTCTACACCGCGCTCGCCTTCGCCGCGTACTACGCGATCAGCTCCCTGTACCCGACGTTCCTCAAGACCGAGCTGCACCTCACGCCGGCCGAGTGGGGCCCGCTCATCAGCTGGTACAACGTCGGCATGATGGTGGGGTCGCTCGGCTGCGGCTACCTCGCCGCGCGCTGGAGCCCCGTCGGCGCCATCCTCCTCTGCTCGGTCCTCGTCCTGCCGACGCTGCCTTTGTACGTCGGTTGGGTGCCCGGCGGCCTCACCGCGGGCGCCTTCCTCGGTGGAGTCTTCGGCGCCGGCTTCTGCGGCGTCACCCCGTTGCTCCTCACGTCGATGTTCCCGGCGCACGTCCGCGCCCGGTCGATCGGCTTCGTCTACCACGTGGGCGCCTGCTTCGCGGCCTTCGCCCCGCCGCTCACCTCGACGCTGCACGACAGCTACGGCTTCACCTACGCCAAGGCGATCCTGCTGGCGACGGGTGGGTTCCACGTCGTGCTCGGCCTCGCCCTCGTCCTCCGCCCGCGCGGTCTGTTCGACGCGGCCAAGGGGAGTGACGTGTCGGCTGAAGCGCCGCTCGTCGAGGCCTGAAGCTCCCGAAACACCGTCACCGCTCTCTCCACGCCAAAGCTCGCAGTCCCGTCGTCCTCGCTTTTCCTCAAGGAGTCTCCCAATGCGTCGTTCCGTACAGCTCTCGCTTCTCGCGCTCGCCTCGTCGTTCGCCTTCACCGCCGTCGGCTGTCTGTCGGATGACGACGACGGCGCCACCAGCGGCGACGGCGGCACGACCTCCGGTCAGGACGCCAGCACCACGGGTAACCAGGATGCCAGCGTCACCGGCAACCAGGACGCCGCCCCCGTCGCCGACAGCGGCCCGCTGCCCGACGGCTCGACGGGCGACGCCGCGACCGGCTACGGTCCCGGCATGCTCGGCGGCGTGAACGTCCAGCAGACGGCCAACGCCGACGCGGATCCGAAGTACGTGACCTACCGCGACCTCGCGACGCACCCCGGTTGCTCGACGGCCGCGGGGCCCTTCGGTCCCCTCCCGTACACCGCGGCCTCCATCCCCGGCTACACGTGCGCTGCTCAGGAGTTCGGTACCGACGACGCGTCGAAGCCGATCATCCTCCTCGTCCACGGCAACTCGTCCACGCCGCACGACTACCAGCAGTGCACGGTGAGCCCGCTGTACCTCACCACCGCGTGCACCGCGGTCAACTACGACATGATCGCCGACCAGCTGAAGGCCGACGGCTACCACGTCTACATGTCCGACGTCCGCTACGACCTGGTGAACGACAACACGAACGGCGACAACCCGTCGCTCAACTACGATCACGGCTGGGCCGTTCCCATCGTCCAGAGCCTCATCACGGCGCTCGTCAACGACTACCCGTCGCGCAAGATCAACGTCCTGGGCTTCTCCCTGGGCCCGACCATCATTCGTGACGCGCTTCGCCGCCTGCATCGGGCGGGCGCGATCTTCCCGGATGCGAACGGGAACGCGAACAGCACCGGCGTGTACCAGCACATGAATCAGCTGTACTTCGCCTCCGGGGCGAACCACGGCGTGTCGACGTTCGAGCTTTACTGCAACTCGAGCTTCGTCCCGAGCAACAACACGATGGCCGGCCTCGCGGCTTGCCAGCTGGGCGACCGCACGGGTTACGTCGAGTCGCCGTTCGAGACGCCGCTCAACGGCCCGGGCGGCAACGGCGCCGCGGACATCACGTCGTGGGACACGCCCTGTTCCGACGGCACCACCGCCTACGGTCAGGCGGGCGTCTGTGGCAGCCACACCGTCACGTACACCACCGAGGTCTTTGCCGATCCGACGGACGGGCCGCTGCAGGACGAGTTCGTCGACGAGGCTAGCTCTCACCTGAACGGGGCGACCAACCTGACGACGACGGACATCGATCCGACTGACTACTTCGTCAGCAACAAGAGCACGGACGGTACACACGGCGGCCTCTACCACCACTTCGGCTCGATCCGAGGCCAGGACGGCGTGACCCAGGCCGTCAAGGTCCTCGAGAAGAACTGAGCCCGACGCTCGCCTAGCGATTCCGACAAGCGATCCCGATCGAGAGAACGACACGTGAAAAAGAACTGGTTACTTGGCAGCACCGTCCTCTCGGTCGGCGCTTCGGCCTTCGTCTGGACTTCCACCGCTCACGCCCAGCCGGCGGACGCGCCTCCGCCCCCCGCGGCGGAGGCTGCGCCTGCACCGCCCCCGCCTCCGCCGCCCGCTGTGGCGGAGCCGGTTCCGCCGCCTCCGCCGGAGGCCACGGGCAACCACGCCGGCGACTACCGGCCCGAGCACCACGAGATCAGCGAGCGCGCCAACGAGGACGGCCCGGTCGACATTCAGCCGGGGCCGCACACCGAGGACGAGCGCGACGATGCACCCGGTGCGGTGATGCACAACGAAGGTGCCTTCAAGATGCGCATCGAGCCCTTCGCCGCCGTCGTCGGCGGCGCCAAGCTCGACACCGTCTTGAACCAGAGCACCAACCACAACTCGGACAGCGTCAGCGCGATCATGCTCGCGGACTTCGGCCTGCGCGGGCAGCTCGCCCCGTGGGCGACGTTCGAGAGCGAGATCATGGCCAATGCCGGGACCAACCTGCAGGGGTCGAGCGTCTACGAGGGTGAAGCCGCCCTCCAGGTGCGCAAGCAGGTGCTCCACATGGCCAAGGACTGGTGGATGATCGAGGTCGGTCGCGTCCTCGACGAGGCCAGCGTCGACTACATCTCGTCGCACGTGGTCGACACCTTCCTCGAAGACACGGGTACGCGTGACGCATTGCTCTTCGACGGGTTGAACCTCGGCAACGGCATCCGTGGCACGGCGGAGGTCCTGCCCGGGCTGCGCGTCGGGCTCGCCGCCAACGCGGGCAACATCACCTCGAGCAGCTCACTGCTGGCCTTCGGTGGAGCGTACGCGCCGTACTCGCGCATCTTCTACCAGGCGGCCTCGTCCACGCGGACCGACATCAACGGCTATCCCACGAGCACCTTCGGCCAGTACGTCTTCTCGCCGTCGCTCATGTTCGCCCGCCAGCTGCACAAGCAGTTCGGCATCGAGGCGCACACCGAGCTGCAGTACTTCCTCGTCGATCCCAACACCACGAACGATAGTACGAAGTACCTGCGCGGCTACAATTACCGCGGCAACGTCGCGGCCCATATCCTCAAGAACAACGTCATCCAGCCGTTCTTCAACGTCTCCTCCGGCGAGAACAACATGGTGGATCCGTCGGATGTCACCAAGATCTCGCCGCAGAAGTACAAGGCCCTGGCCATCGGTGGCGGCCTTGACCTCAACTACCAGAAGAAGTTCGGCCAGTATAACGGCGTAGGCTTCTCCGTGATGGAAGACGAGAGCAAGCAGGGGACGGCGACCGTCGCGAAGTACCAGTACTGGAATGTCGGTACGACCTACTGGCTCTCGCACAACATCGCGCTCGGCGCCCGCTTCTCCATCGTTCACTACAACCAGGCAACGGAGCAGAGCTCGGGCGACCGCTCGCTGCTCGTGACGGCGCGCTTCGTTCTGTAAGACCGACCGCACAGCAGCAAAGACACGCAACGGCGCCGGATTCACTTCCGGCGCCGTTGGCGTTGTGTGCCCAGCAAGAACCGTAACCAGGAGGCGGAAGTCCTCTGGGGTGCTTGGTCGTAGGAACCCCGAGCGAATCGCAAGGCGCAGGCCGCGAGGCCGAGGCTGAAAGAAGCGAGGAGCGACAG
>JAMFST010000321.1 GCA_026225435.1 Labilithrix luteola | reverse complement strand
GGTCGCGGCCAGCTTCCAGCCGAGGTTCATCGCGTCGCCGAGGCCGAGGTTCAGCCCCTGGCCGCCGAGCGGTGAATGGATGTGCGCGGCGTCGCCGGCCAGCAGCACGCGCCCCTGGCGGTACGTCGTCGCCTGGAACGAACGGTCGGTCCACGTCGAGGCGACGTGCAGCGCGTTGACCGTCACCTCCTTGCCGGACACGCGCCGCAGCATGGTCTGGACACGCTCGCGCGTGACCTCCCCACGGTGGGCGGCCCCGCCGTCGAATTCGGCGACGGAGAAGAAGCCCGGCTGCCACTGCGTGTACGTCCCGGTCGGCGTCACATGACGACCGAGCGGGAGGACCGTCGGATCGTCGAGCTCGACCTGGAACCCGTACCCGGTGAGCTCGGGCTCGGTCCCGACGAAGGTGAAGCCACCTTGCTTGCGCACCGCGCTGCGGCCACCGTCACACCCCACCAGCCAGCGCGCGGCCAGGCGCTGCTCGCCCGCGTGGACCAGCACCTGGTCTTCCGTGGCCTCGAACCGGTCCACCCCCTGGCCACGCTGGATCTCGACACCGAGGGAGAGCGCGCGCGCGGTGAGCACGCTCTCGAGGTGCTGCATCTCGCTCAGCAGCAGCGTGTCGGCCGGGCCCGGCAGCCGGTAGAGCCACCGCGACGAGTCGATGTTGGCGTGATCGAACTGCAGGCCCGCGAAGTGCCCCGCCGGCCCGCGAGCTTGCGCCCCCGGCGTCATCGACCCAGGCCTCGGCAGACCGACTGTGTCGCCGCCCGGCCGGGCCGCGATCGCGTCCAGCAAGCCGCGCCGGTGAAACGCCTCGATGCTCGGCCCCCAGAGCCCACGCATGCCGAAGGGGAGCCGCTTGAGCGGTGAGCCCGCATCGGCCGCCTTCTCGAGCACGAGCACGGAGAGCCGGGCGAGCCGCAGCTCGCCGGCGAGGAACAGACCGACCGGGCCGGCTCCCGCGATGATCACGTCGTAGATCATGGTGTCACTGTCCCAGACGGTTAGACCGAGTACAAGTTTAAGTTTGACCGGGTCTATTTTTCTTGGTCTCCTGTTCGGAGCGACATGGACGAGGGGGTACGCGAGCGAAAGAAGCGCGAGACACGCGCCCAGATCTCCGAGGTCGCCACCACGCTCTTCTTCGAGCGCGGCTTCGACGCCGTCACCGTCGAGGACGTGGCGCGCGCCGCCGGCGTCTCCAAGATGACGGTCTTCAACTACTTCCTCCGCAAGGAGGATCTGCTCTTCGACCGCGAGAGCGAGGGGGTCGAGCTGCTCCGCTCGGTCCTGGCCAACCGCGGGAAGAAGAGCGCGCTCGTCGCCCTGCGGGACGAGGTCCGGCGCCTGGTCGCCAGCGAGAGCGTCTTCACCACGTTCGACCACAGCGTCCTGTCGTTCTGGAAGCTGGTCCAGGGGAGCCCTGCCCTGCGCGCGCGCACCCGCGAGCTCGCCGACGAGGCGCGCGATTCCCTGGTGCCCCACCTCGAGAGGCCGAACGCGGACCTCGTCGCTGGCGTGATCGTCGCCGGCTGGCGCGCGGGCTACCGCGCCGGGCTCGAGGCGGCCCGGCAAGGGCGCAGCGCGAAGAAGGCGGCGGCAGAGCTGGAGCGCGTGCTCGACGTCACCCTGGTCGCCGCGCGCGCGGCGATGCGCGGGTAGGACGCGGCGGCTCGGCCTGCTGCAGCTGCGCGCGCACCTCGGCGACGATCTCGATCAACGGTCGTAGCAGCGGAGACCGCGCGGCATCGGCGCGCCAGATCGCGACGTCGCGCAGCTCGACGCCGAGATCGCTGAGCGGTCGCCACACCGCGGCTCCGAGGTGCAGCGGACCGGGGCCCCCGATGGCCCCCGACGCATCGAGAAAGCGAGCGCTCCGCTCCCCCGCGAAGGTCACGCCGAGCCCACTCGCGACGAGCGTCCACAGCGCCTCGCGGTCGACGGTGTCCGACGCCAGGTTCAGCACCACGCCGCGCGCACGCACCGCCGCGATGATGTCGTCGTGCATCCGCGCGTGCAGCCTCCGCGGTGCCATGAGGATCGACTCGTCCGCGAGATCCGCGACCTTCAGCCTCGGCTTCGCGGCGAGACGATGGTCGCCGGGGAGCAAGACGCCGATGCGCGTGCGTGCCAGCACGACGCTCCGCAGCGCGGAGTCCTGCGGGACGTAGTTGCCGTAGGCGAACGCGATCTCGCCGGTCCGCAGCGCCTCCAGCTGCTCGGTGCTGGTCATCGTCACGAGCTTCACGTTCACCCGCGGTTGCCGCTGGCGCAGCCTGGCCACCAGGGTCGACAGCGCGCCGACGTACGCCGCTCCCGATCCGAAGCCGATGGCGATCGTCCCGAGGCTGCCGTTCGTCGCCTCGCGCGCCTCCTCGACGGCCGCGTCCACGCTCGACAGGATCCCCTTCGCCCGCTCGAGGAACAGGCGACCGGCCACGGTCAGCTGCACCCCGCGCCCCGCAGGCTCGAGGAGCTCGACCCCCATCTCCGCCTTCAGTTGCTGCATCTGCCGGCTGAGCGGTGACTGGGAGACGTGCAGCTTCTCCGCCGCGCGGTGGAAGTTCTCCTCCTCGGCGACCGCCACGAAGTAACGCAGATGGCGGAGCTCCATCGATCAAGACCTAGCAGGTCTCATTTCAAGGTCGAACAGTGTCTTGGACGTCTTCGCCGCCGCGACGCATTGATCTTCAGGTGAACACCTTTCCATCGAAGCTCGATCTCTCCACGGAATTCGCCGGTCGACGCGCCCTGGTCACGGGGGGCTCGCGCGGCATCGGCGCCGCCGTCGCCCAGCGCTTGCTCGACGCCGGAGCGCGCGTCGTGCTCACCGCGCGATCGCGACACGCCGACACGCCCGCCGGCGCGACCTTCCTCGAAGGGGACCTGGGCAGCGAGGCGGGGGCGAAGGCGGTCGGTGCGCAGGCTCTCGCCGCCCTCGGCGGGCTGGACATCCTGGTCAACAACGCCGGCGGCACGCGCGTGCACCTGCCGAACAGCGAGGCCATCTCCGACGCGGAGTGGGTCGACTCTCTCAACCTGAACTTCCTCGCGGCCGTGCGCGTCACGTACGCGGTGCTCGGAGCGCTGCGCGAGGCGACCTCCGCTTCCATCGTCAACGTGTCGGCCGGCGGGGTCTTGCCCATGGGAGGCGCCGTCGCGCACTACGCCGCCGCGAAGGCGGCCCTCAACAACTTCAGTCGCTCGCTGGCCAAGGAGCTCGCGCCAGCGCGGATTCGCGTGAACATCGTCACCCCGGGCGCCGTCATCACGCCGGGAGGAGACGCGGGACGCGAGGTGCTCACCAAGGCGATCGGGCTCACCAAGGAGCAGCTCTTCGCTCGACTCCCGCTCGGCCGCCCCGGGCGCGCCGACGAGGTGGCCGAGATGGTCGCCTTCCTCGTCTCCCCGCGCGGCGAGTGGATCACCGGCCACAACCACTACGTCGACGGCGGCTACGCGGAGCTCGTCGGTTAGCCCGACGCGAGCCGGCTCTGCAGCGTATCGAGCAGCCATCGCCCCGCCGGCCCGAGGATCTGATCGCGCCGGTGCGCCGCGTAGATCGTCAGCGCGTCGCGCGGGGTCGGATCGTCCTCGATCTGGAGCGGCACCAGCTCGCGCGCGGCCAGCGGGGCCGCGATGAGGTGCTCGGGCATGCGGCACCAGCCGAAGCCGGCGAGGAGGAAGTCGAGGCGTCGTCCCACGTCGACGAAGCGCCAGAGTCGCGCGCTCAGGAGGCCGTAGCTCTCGCCAGCCGGCGCGGCGGGATCCGAGAGCACCAGCTGCACGTGTTGCTCGAGGTCGGCACGCGTCGCCGATCGCCCGAGCCGCGCGCGTGCCAGCGGATGCTGCGGCGCGACCACCGCCTTGAGGCGAATGCGCAACAGCGGATAGGCGACGATGTCGTCCGGCACCGTCGGGAGCAACAGGCAGATGGCCAGCGCCGCCGAGCCCGCGCGCAGGCGTCGCAAGGAGCCGCCCAGGCCTTCCGTCGAGAAGCTGATGGGCAGATCGGGGAATTCACCGCCGAGCGCCCGCACGCTCTCGATCAGCGGCGCGGTGGGCACCAGCGGATCGATGGCGACCGCCAGCTCCGGCTCGAGCCCCTTGCGGCTGTTCGCGGCCACCGCCTCGAACCTCGCCGCGCTCGCCAGCACAAGGCGCGCCTGATCGGCGAGCACGCGCCCCACCTCGGTGAGGCGCGGCCGGTAGCCGTCGCGGTCGAAGAGGGTGACCCCCTGGTGCTCCTCGAGCGTCGCCACCGCCTGGCTGATCGCTGACTGCGCCCGGCCGAGCGCGCGCCCTGCGGCAGAGAAGCTTCCCGCGTCCGCGATCGTCACGAGAACGCGAAGCTGGTCGAGGCTGAGGTTTCCGAGCTTGCCGAACTCCATCGCCTTTGCCGATGGAGTTCATCACAACTTCATCGCTCCCTCAAGGAGCCCACCGGTCGTACATCGAGTGCGTTCCCTTGAAGGAGACCCTCATGCCCACACTTCTCGTCGTCGAAACCAGCCCCCGCGGCGACCATTCCATCTCGCGCAACCTGACGCGCAGCTTCGTCCGCCAGTGGCGCGCCGCGCACCCGGGAGGCGAGATCCTTCTGCGCGACCTGGCCGAGACGCCTCTGCAGTTCGTCACCGCTCCCTGGCTCCAGGCCTACTTCACACCGCCCGAAAATCAGTCGCCCGCGATGAAGGAGGCCCTTCGCCTCTCCGACGAGCTGGTCCACGAGCTGCTCGGCGCGGATCACCTCGTGATCGCCACCCCGGTGTACAATTACAACGTCCCCGCCGCGCTCAAGGCCTGGGTCGATCACATCGTCCGCAAGGGGATGACCCTCGGCTTCGACGGCAAGGGGCTGGTCGAGAACAAGAAGGCGACGCTCCTCCTCGCCTCGGGCGGCATCTACACCGAGGGCTCGCCGATCCGGGACCGGGATATCGCGACGCAGTACCTCCGGCTGATCCTCGGCGTGATCGGCATCACCGACGTCACCACCGTCGCCGGCGGAGGGGCCAAGGCGGTCGACATGCGCGAGGACACGATGGAGAGCTTCGTCGCCAAGCTCCAGCCGGAGATCGAGCGCGCCGCCGCAGCGCGCTGACGCCGGGGGCACCATCGTGCTACTCGGCGCAGCGTCATGCCAGCCGAGCAAGGACCGCTCGACGCGGCGTTGATGCCGCCGTCTCTCGCCGAGATGGTGACCAACGGCGCGAACCGCGTCGCCCCGTACACGCCTTCGCC
>JAMFST010000320.1 GCA_026225435.1 Labilithrix luteola | reverse complement strand
GCCCCGCACATCACGGACGACGCCGGCGGCGTCGACGGCGAGTTCGCCCAGGTCCTTGTCCTTGCGCTTGTCCAGCCAACGCACGGTGCCTCCGATGAGCCACCATGCCGGCAGGCCAGCGACGACCATGACCGGCTACTCGGCGCGCTGACGATCGAGCCGCCGTTTCTTTGGAGCCGTCCGTGATGGTTCAGCGATCGTTCGGTCGGACGCGGTAGAACCTCCTCCAGGTCCACGTGGATGAACTGGTGATCCTCGGTGACGTCGGCAAACGAGTCGAGACCGCGACGGTCGTCGACGAGGTGGCCGGTCCCGCGTCCAGCCCGGCGCCGAGCCCTTCTTCGACCTCGCCGAGTCGTCTTCTGCTTCAAACGCGCGCGAAAGAGATCACATTCAACGTCGCCGTGCTGTGTGGCGTCTGCGGCCTCGTCTACCTCGTGTACGGCGTGCTCGCGCGGCCTTACACGGAGATCGAAGCGCAGATCGCGTTTCAGGTAGACCGCATCCAGCACCATCTTCCGCTCTATACGGATCCGTTCGTGGGCGCGTGGGAGGCGGGCGCGCCGCCTTCGAGGTTTCACGTTCTGTATCCGCCGGCGTGGGTCGAGCTCCTCGCGCGGTTCCCGACACACTCCCTCGTCGCGACGCGCACGGTGGGTCGCGTGATCGCGGTGTCGCTCCTCCTCGTGTCGCTCGCTGCGGCCATTCGCGGCGCGCGCCCCGAGAACCGTCGCGCGGTGTTCGTCGGCGCAATGCTCACGCTGGGGCTCGATCTCGTGGTGCGCGGGGCGGGGCTCGCGCAAGCGGATGTCCCGGCGATCGCGCTCGCGACGCTCGGGCTCGCGCGCGCGGTGAAGAAAGGGAAGCTCGATGTCGTCTCCGCAGCGTTGCTCGCGTCCGCGCCGTTCGTGAAGCACAGCGTGATCGGCATGAGCGTCGGCGCGTTCGTCGCGCACGTGATCTCGAGCCGAAAGATCGGTGTGCGCGCGTTCGCGTTGCCCCTCGCGTCCGCGGCGCTGGTCGGCGCGAGCTTCACGCTGGTCTATCACTTCTTGAGCGGCGGCACGTGGCTCGTCCACATCATGCGCGCGACGGGCCAAGCGCTGTCATTCGAGCGATGGCAGCACGAGGTCGGGAGCCGCATCGTGCTCCTCGGGCTGCCGCACGCGATCGTGCTCGTCGTCGCGGTGAAGCGCAGAACGAAGCTCCTCGCGGTGCTGCCGTTCGTGACATGCCTCGCGTGGACGCTGCTCACGCTCGCGAAGCACGGAAGCTCGACGCACTACTGGCTCGAGCCTTCGCTCGCGTGCCTCGTCACGGTCGGCGCGATTCCGCCGCATGAAAAGCCCGCCCGCGCCCTCCCGTTCCTGGGGCTCGCGCTCGCCATCTTCGTGGCGATCTCGAGCCTCCGCGCGTTCGCGCAAGCACCCGCGGCGTACGCGACGTGGCAGCCGATGATGGACGAAGTGCGTCGCGTGTGCCCGCTCGCGCCGGGGCAGGTCGTCATGTCGAACGACGTTCGCGTCGAGGTGGAGATCAACGGCCGCGTGATCATCCCCGCCTGGGAGAGCTCGCACATGGCGCGCACGGGCGAAATTCCGCTCGACGCGTGGAGACAGGATCTCGTACGCCCCGAGGTTCGCTGCCTCGTCACGGAGCCGCGGTTCTTCGATCCGCTTCCCACGGGCGCCGCGTTCGACGATGTGCCGGTCTATCGGCGCGAGCTGCGCGACACCGTGGAGGCGAACTTCGTTCCGAGCGCGAGGGCCGAGCAGCTCCTCATCTGGACGCGCGTGCCGTGAGTTTGCCCTGGCCGACGGGGGCGAGGCCATCGCTGGGTCGGGGGACGCAACGCGATCGGGATCGTGGTCGTCACGCTCACCCTGTCGGCGGCCGCCGCGCCTTCACCGGCATGATGACGATCGGCTCCTTCGTGAAGGCGGGATCACGCGCCTGCTGTCCCGATCGACCCGGCCGTGCCGGGCGGTCCGACGGTGCCGCTCGATGTCTGCGATCCGAGCGTCCCCACGGTCGACGACGGGAGCGGCGGCGGCTTCAACACCTTCGGCCCGGTCGATCAGTGCAGCACCGTCGACGCGTCCACCGGCTCGTTCGGCGGTATGTGACGGCGACGCTCAAAGCCGCCTCGGTCGGCGCCGGACCGTCACACCCAGCGCGATCTGTCGCGCGGAATCACCGGGGAAAACGGCCATCCACGGCGTGGCCTGCTTCGTGAAGAGGTTCCAAGCCTCTCTCCACGCAGCTCCCTTTCGAGGCCTCGCCCCATGCAACTGATCATCATCCTCATCGTGCTCGCTCTCCTCTTCGGCGGGGGCGGCTTCTACATGGGCCCCGGTGTGGGCTACTATGGCGGCGGCGGCCTGAGCCTGCTGCTCATCGTGGTCGTCGTGTACATTCTCATGACGCGGCGAGCCTGAGCAGGGCGATCGAGCGTGTGCGCGCACCTCGCGCGCGCCGCCGGGGCCCGCAACGCGCCCCCTCATCTTCTAAAACCCGCAACGCCCCCCTCATCTTCTGCAATTCGCGGCCGTTCATGGACCAACCCCATGACCAACCCTGCCCCGATTCGCCGCAGCCTCGCGCGGCACCTCAAGAGCCGACGGCTCGAGCTTCTCACCCTCGCCTCCGTGTCCGCGGCCGCTGCCTGCGCCGCGACCAACCCCGCGGACGGCGAGAAGGTCGGCACCTCTTCCTCCGCGCTCGTGACGACGCTGCAGGGAACGACCGCTGCGCAGAACGCCATCAACTACCTGGTGCCGGACGCGGTCGCCTTCACGCAGGCCAACAACTGCCTGTCCTGTCACCGGCAGCCCGACGTGCTCATCGCCACCAGCACGGCGGCGTCGCTGCTGCCGGGCATCGCGCTCGACACGTCGGCGGCCACGGGCACCGGGTTCATCGCCAACCTGGTGATCGGCAACCAGTCGGCCAACGGGAGCTGGACGGACAGCGGGAGCACGACGTCGATGAGCGCGGAGTCGCTGTGGGCGCTGGCGGGCTACGCGCGCGCCGGCGGGCCGATCAGCGTGCTGCCGAACGTGAAGGCGGGGCTTCTGTGGGCCGTGCCGCAGGCCTCGACGGTGACCTTCCCCAACGACGGATCGCCGTTCGCGGGCGGGCAGTACACGTACATGCACAACGACTTCACCGACTCGCCGCAGATGTTCGACTGGTTCCTGCCGACGGCGCAGATGGTGTTCGCCACGCGCGTGTCGCTCGATCTCGACCCGACGCTGCGGGCGAGTGACGTCTCGGCGCTCTCGGCGCAGCAGGTCTCGTACACCGACGCGCTCGAAGGGACCGTGATGCGCGCGCTCGGGAGCAGCTCGGTGCAGCAGCTGTCGCTCACGGCCATCGCGATGGCCGAGT
>JAMFST010000319.1 GCA_026225435.1 Labilithrix luteola | reverse complement strand
TGGTGTTCGTCTCGCACATGGTCGGCAGCCACCTGAGCCTCGTGGACCTCGCCACCTTGAAGGTGAAGTCCGAGCCGACGATCGCCGGCTACCAGGTCAGCGAGATGAGCGCCCTGATGAAGAAGCGCGCGCGCGGCAGCGACGGCGCGAAGGACGCCGCCACGCCGAGCTTCCAGACCTGCCAGGGCTTCGCGCTGGCCAAGAGCAGCGTCGACGTGCACGCGCGGGTGTTCGCCCCCGAGGTGTTCGTCGATCCGGGGCAAAAGGAGGTCCGCACCAGCGGCTACGGCGGCGGGCAGCAGGCGACGGAGAACCCGTCGGTCGCGGTGCTCGACGGGACCAGCGGTGAGCTGGTGCCGCTGTCGCTCTCCTTCGAGCAAGGGGACAACCGCATTCGCGAGAAGGAGCCGCGCGACCACGAGCAGGGATGCCTGCTCCCGCGCGCGGCGGCGGTCGACCCGGTGGACCACTCGCTGCTCGTCGCCTGCCTGGGGATCGACAGCGTGGTCTCCTACGACGCGCTCGCGCCCGACCCGGTCTCGGCGGAGAAGGCCCGCTACCGGATCGGCGCCGGGCCGAACGGGCTCGCCGTCGACGCGGCGAAGCGGCGGATGGTCGTGTTCTCGCAGTTCGACCGCCAGGTGCACGTGGTGGCGCTCGACGGCGCGGAGGACACGGAGGATCGCCCGTCGGCTGGCGTTTCCCTGCCCGCTGCGGCGAGCCCGCTGGCCACGCAGGTCGCGCTCGGCCGCACGCTGTTCCACACCACCGACGACGCGCGCGTCTCCTCCGATGGGCGCGCCTGCGCCAGCTGCCACCCGGACGGACGCGACGACGCGCTCACCTGGTCGACGCCGGGCGGTCCGCGCCGCTCCATCCTGCTCGCCGGGCGCGTGGCCGCGACGGCGCCTTACTCGTGGAACAACGGCGAGAAGAACCTCGCCGACCACGTGACCATCACCTTCGACCGCCTGAACGGCCACGGCGTGCGCGGCACCGAGCTCGACGCGCTGGCGGCGTACATCACCTCGCTCCCCCCGCCGCCGGCCCTCGACGTCGGCGACCGGGCGCAGCTGGCGCGCGGCGAGCAGATCTTCGCCTCGAGCGACGCAGCGTGCGCCTCCTGCCACACGCCGAAGACGCTCTTCACCGACGGCACCATCCACGACGTCGGCAGCGCCACCGAGATCGACAAGGAGCACACCTTCGGCACCCCCTCGCTGCACCTCGTCGGGAGCGCCGGGCCGTACTTCCACGATGGCCGTTACGCCACCCTGCACGATCTGCTGGCCGACCCGGCGAGCAAGATGGGCAGCTCGGCGAAGCTCAGCGACGCCGACCGCAACGCGCTCGAAGCCTACGTGAGGACCCTGTGATGATGAGGAGCCCGAGCACCATCGTCGTCACGCTGGCGTCCCTCGCTGCGCTCTTCGGAGGCACCCGCCAGGCCGTGGCAGGAGAGCCGGCCGCCGATGCCCCCAGCCACCCCGCCGTCGTGAAGCCGGTGGAGGCCAGGCCCACCGGGCCGATCGCGCGCGCCAGCACCCAGGTCGCTTTCGCCGACCTCCCGCAAGGTCAGGTCCTCGACCAGGACTGGAAGGGGCGCCCGGCGTCTCTTCCCGCCGGCGGCAAGATCGACGGCGTGACCATCAAGCGAACGAATCCGAGCTACGGCAAGGCCAGGCCCAAGCAGGTGGTCATCGGCATCACCGATCCAGACGTCGTGCGCGACGGCACCGTCGACGGCGAGGACATGAACCTGAACGGGCGCTGCCTCGCCACGGCGAACATGGACATGCGCGCGGAGCGGCTGGGCCGGGCGAAGAAGAACCACGAGCAGCTCTCCCCCGAGGACGAGGAGCTCCAGGAGGGCGAGCGCTGGTCGGCCGGCATGAACACGCAGGACTCGCTGCAGCGCTACCAGCAGTCGGACGGCGTGGCGCGCAACGACCGGGTGCAGCAGCTGCACATCGAGGAGCTGGTGCCGACGGCGCAAGGGCTCGTGCTCGAGTCGCGCGACGTGTGGGTCGACGCCGTGACGGGCGGCGCGCGTCTCCGGGCCACGGCGCATCTCCCCCTGCGCGACCTCGGGGTCTCGCCCGTGGGCGTGCACCTCTACGCGGCTCGCACCGTCGACCAGGTGGTCTTCGTGGCCAAGCAGCTCAAGGGGGCGAGCTCCGTCTTCGCCGGCCGCAAGGACGAGTCGACCCAGACGATGAGCTGCGGACACATCGCGCTTCGCCTCGACGTGAAGCGCGGGATGTCCGAGATGGCCACGCTGCAGGCGCTCGTGAAGATCGAGGACGACGAGGCGACGCGGGCCGCCGAGGCGAAGGCCAAGACCGAGGACGCGCCGGTCGATTCGCAGCCCTTCACGCGCTCGCGGCTCGGGCGGATGATCCTCAGCTCGACGTGGGAACCGGGCGACCCCGGACCGCTGATCTCGTTCAGCGGAGCCTGGGCAGACCGCGCCCGGAGCGAGTGACGCGACGACGCCGCACGACAAAGCCTTGACCTGAGTGACGGGGCAGAGGCACTTAGCGGCGTGCTCCGGGCGCTCCGTCTCGCGTGGCTGGTGGCGGCGAAGGACCTCGCCATCGAGCGGCGTACGCGCGAGATCCTGACCACCGCCGGTTTCTTCGCCGTGCTGGTGGCGGTCATGTCGTCGCTGGCGTTCTCCTTCGGCGAGAGCACCACGAGCAAGGTCGCCCCCGGCGCCATCTGGATCCCGACGGCGTTCGCCAGCATCCTCGCGCTCGGGCGCACCTGGCAACGCGAGCGCGAGGACTCGGCGCTCACCGCTCTGCTGGTGAGCCCGATCCCGCGCGCCTCGATCTTCCTCGGCAAGGCGATCGGCATCTTCGTCTTCGTGAGCTTCGTCGAGATGCTGGTGGTGCCGGTCGTGGCGCTGCTCTTCCACGTGGAGCTGGTGCCGATCCTGCTGCCGCTGGGGGCGGTGATGGCGCTCGGGACCATCGGGCTGGCCGCGGCGGGGACGCTCTTCGGAGCGATGACCGTGCGGACCCGGGCGCGGGACCTGGTGCTGGCCAGTGTCCTCTTTCCTCTGCTCTCGCCGACGCTGCTCTCGGGCATCGGCGCCACGCGCGAGCTGGTCGCCGGCGCCGCGTTCTCCGAGCTGGGGGACTACTTGATCTTGCTCGCGACCTTCGATTTCCTCGCGCTCGCCGGCGGCCTCGCCTTGTTCGGCGCGCTCGTGGAGGAATGATCGTCGCCGTCACCAGCTGCTGACGCCGCGAGGCGACGGGCGGCCTTGCGGTAGTCGGCCTCGTCGATGGGAGCGCCGGTGACCTCGCCGAAGGCGTAGACGCCCGGGGCGATACGGCCGGCGTCGGTGCGGACGACGAAGCCCGCCGGAAGATGCGTGAGCTCGGCTCCGGCCTGCTGGCAGAGCTCGTAGCTGGGGGCGCGCGGGGCATCGACGAGGAGCGCGTCGGCGTCGATGGCCACCTCGGTCGCGCGACCGCGGGCGGACGTGGAGGTGACGACCACCTGCTTGAGGCGCGAGACGCCGACCGCGCGTAGCGGAGCGCCCTCGATGCGGCGGACGTCGCAGTCGAGCCCTTCGAGCTTCGCCCGCTCGACGAAGGCGTCGCCAAAGGGACCGCCACCCGGCGCGATGCAGACCACGACCCGCCTGCCCGGCAAGATGCCGCGCTCGAGGAGCCAGCCGCCGGCGCGCGCGCTCATCACGCCGGGCAGGTCGTTCCCTTCGAAGGGGAGCACGCCGTCGTGCGCGCCAGTCGCCAGGACCACGGTGCGCGGCTCGAGGACCTCGGCGCCGAGATCGCTGGGGCGCGACGGATCGAGGTCGGTGACCACCAGCAGCTCGCGCCCGTAGAAGGCGGCGGCCGTCGTGCGCAGGCGCAGCTGGATGACCCCGCGCTTCACCGCCTCGTCGAAGATGCGCCGCGTGCGCTCCCACGGGGCGGCCAGCGGGCCGAGCGCGTTGACCGATCCGCCGGCTTCGAGGGCGTCGTCGAGCACCTCGACGGAGCGGTCCGCGTCGGCGAAGGCGAGCGCCGCGCTCATCCCGGCCGGTCCCGCGCCGATGACGAGCACGTCGACGGTGCGACGGCGAGCGGGAGGGAGTGGGCCGGGCGTGCCGTCCGGGAGCACGCCGAGACCGGCGACGCGGCGGGCGAAGGCCTGCATCAGCGGCTGGATACCCGGGACGCCGGCGAAGAGGAGGTGGTGGTTCATCCCCTCGGGGAAGACCCAGTCGGTCATGCGCAGGAGGTCGAGCTCGCGGCTTCCGAGCGTGTTCTGCGACTCGACGACCGTCCCCTCCTGCACCGGCACGCGGCAGGTCATCACGTTGGGGATGCCGTCGACCCGGGCGAGGCAGCCGTCGCAGGCGGCGCGAAAGCACGACGG
>JAMFST010000026.1 GCA_026225435.1 Labilithrix luteola | reverse complement strand
CTTGTCCCCCAGCTCGTCGGCGATGTGCTCCGCCTGCTTGAGGAAGCGCACCGCGCGCTCGCCGTCGCCGATGCGGGTGTACGTCTCGCCCAGGTTGGTCAGGATGAGCGCCAGGCGGTTGCGATCGCCGGTCTCCTTGGCGACGTCGTACGCCTCCTGGAACAGGGCGAGCGCACGCGCGTCGTCGCGCTGATCCTGCGCCACCGTGCCGAGGTTGTTGAGCGACACCGACACGCCGATGAGATCGCCGATCTCGCGGCGGATGCGCAGCGCCTGCTCGAAGGCGTCGAGCGCGAGCTTCAGGTGCCCGGAGTCCTGGTAGACCATCCCCAGGTTGTTCAGGCTGAGCGCGATGCTGCGCGTGTCGCCGAGGGCGCGGCGCATGGTGAGGGCGCGCTGGGTCTGCTCGAGCGCCTCGTCGTAGTCGCCGCGCAGCCAGGCGAGCTTGCCGAGATCGTCGACGGTGCTGGCGATGCCGCGCTCGTCGGCCGACGCCTCGAAGAGATCGAGCGCCGCATCGAGCCGCTGCTTCGCCTCGGGGAGCTCGCCCATCTCGCGGTGCAGGCGGCCGATGCGGCTGTGCGCCGCGCCCCCTTTCGCACGCAGATCGAGGCGGTAGGCGTAGGCCAGCATGTCGCGGAAGGCGCTCATCGCCTCGTCGTTGCGACCGAGCGCCTGGAGCACCTCGCCGTGGTGATGCGCCGCCCGCATGCGCGCCTCGGCGTCGAGCTCGGCGCCGCCGCCTTCGCGCGGGTTCGCCAGCTCGAGAGCCTTGGCGTAGTACTCGGCGGCGCGAGTGTTGGCGTAGCGCGAGCGCGCCACGTCGGCCGCGTCGAGCCAGGTCGCCGCCGCCTGCGTGGTGCGCCCCGCCTTCTCGCGGTGCCGCGCCAGCATGGCCACGTACTCCTCGTGCGAGCGCACGTTGTCCTTGTGCGACAGCCAGTCGGCCAGCGTCGCGTGCCAGGCGCGCGCGGTCGCCGGCGGCGTCAGCTTCACCAGCTTCTCGCGCTCGAGGTTGTGCTTGAAGGCATACTCCTCGTCGCCGGCGAAGGTGCTGTCGGGCAGGGCGATGATGTAGTCGCGCTCGCGCAGCTCCTGGAGGATCCCGCGGATGCGGGCGATGTCCGGCTCGTCGGCGCCGCGCCAGAAGGCCGGCACCAGCCCGCCCAGCCGGCCGAGCGCCACCAGGCCGCCGAGCCAGAAGACCGAGCCGATGGTGGCGGCGCGCTCGAGCACGTCGCGCTCGTCCTGGGTGAGCGTGGCGATGCGCGCGGTGACCGCGTCCTCCACCGTCAGCGGCAGCTTCACCTCGTCCATCTTCTCGAGGTGGACGACCCACCTGTCCTCGTCGGTCAGCTCGTCGACGTTCGCCGGCACGAGGACCCCGAGATCGAGGTAGATGCGGAGCATCTGCTCGAGCAGCGCGGGGTTTCCTCCGGCGAGGTTGCAGGCGGCGTCGACCAGCTCGGTGGCCGCCGCCACGTCGCCGCAGGGCGACAGCAGATCGTGCATCACCGCCGAGGCGTCCACCTCGGACAGGGGGGCCAGCTCGATGAGCGTGTGACGCCCGGGCGCCTTGTTGCGCCAGTCGTCCCGCCGGGCGAGCAGCTCTGGACGGGCCACCGCGATGATCAGCGCGCGCGCGTCGAGACCGTCGACCAGGTAGGCGAGCAATTCCAGCGACTCCTCGTGCGCCCACTGCAGATCGTCGAGCACCAGGACCAGCGGCGGCCGGCTGACCTCCTTCGACGAGCTGCGCGCGTCCGCCTCCCAGAACCCCTTGAGCACCGCGTGGCGCACCGAGCGGATCTGCGCCGAGTCGGTCTCGATGGCGGTGATCAGCGGCGACTTGGGGAACTCCAGCTCGAGGATCTGCCCGAGGAAGAAGGCGACGTCGCCGACCTTGCGGTCCTCGAGCACCGTCGCCAGCTGGGCGCGGATCTGCGCGCGAGCCGCGTCCGGGTCCATCCCCTCGACGAGCCCGAAGCGGGCGCGCAGGAGCCGGGCGATGACCCCGTAGGCGGCGTCCTGGTCACGCGCCGCCCCTCGGTAGACGCGCGCCGCGGTCTGGCCGCTGACCCGCGACTTGACGAGGAAGTCGCGCACCAGGCGCGTCTTGCCGATGCCGGTCGAGCCGATCACCGTCACCACACGCGGCTTGCCGTCTTCGCGCACCTTGGCGAGCGCGTCGTCGAGCTGCCGCATCTCCACGGAGCGACCGATCAGCGACGCGCGCCGTTCGCTCGTTCCGATCCCCGCGGGGGAGAAGCTCCAGCGCTCGGTCATGGGGCGCGGAGTGTAGCGGTAGACGCGGTGCGGCGGCGAAGTTTGGACGTGGCCGGGTCAGGCCGGGCTACGCCGCCGGGTCGTCGTCCTCGTCGAGCGCGCGCTGGCGGGCGAGCCGGCTGCCGCTCTCGCGCGGCACGCCGTAGCCTGGT
>JAMFST010000318.1 GCA_026225435.1 Labilithrix luteola | reverse complement strand
CGCGCGCTCGCGCGACGCGCACGCGCTCCTCAAGCAGACGGCGCAGATCCACCGCCTCTTCAAGAGCACCGGCTCGATGAGCTACGAGCAGGTCGCGACGAACCGCGCCACCCTGCGCACGGTCGACTGCGACGGGTTCTCCCGCGCCGACTGCCTGACCAACCTCGGGTGGCTGGAGAAGGCGCTGGAGCTGGTCGGCATGCGCGCCTCGCGCGTGATCGAGATCGCCTGTCGCGCGCGTGGCGACAAGGCGTGCGAGTACCGCTGTGAATGGGCCGACCCGTCGCCGCCCGCGCCGGACTCCAAGACGAGCGGAGCCCTCGGCTGAGGAGCCGCGGTCAGGCGGGCTCGGCGCCGGGGTACGTCATCACCAGGCCGAGCCAGCACTCCTCGCTCGCCGGGTTGATGTACGCGTGGGGCACGTCCGCCGTGAAGGCGATGGCGTCCCCCCTGGCCAGCTCGATCCGCTCCTTGCCGAGCTCGAGCACCAGCCGTCCGGCGTTGACCACCAGGTTCTCGCGGGTGCCCGGCGCGTGCGGCTCGGCGTCCTCGCGCCCGTGGCCGGCGAGCCAGAGCTCGTAGAACTCGAAGCCCCCCTTGTCGTCCGGGGAGAAGAGCGCGCGCGACGAGAAGCGACCGTCTGCCGACTGGATCCGCTTGGCGCCGGCGGCGCGGAAGATGCGCGTCTCGGCGCTGCCCGGCCGCGCGAGGAGAGCGGAGAACGGCACGCTGAACGCCGTCGCGATCTTCCACAAGGTACCGAGGCTCGGCGTCGCGCGACCGAGCTCGATCTGCCCGAGCATCTGCCGCCCGACACCGCTGGCGCCAGCGAGCACGTCGAGGCTGTAGCCGCGCTGGTTGCGCAGCGCTTTCACGTTGGCGCCGACGACCGCCTCCAGCTCGGGCGACGCGTCGTCCTGCGCGGGCTCGGCGGCGCTTCCAGTGGCCGACGACGTGCCCGGCTTCGCGATCGGCAGACCGGCGGCGCGCCACCCTGCGGTGCCACCGTCGAGGCTGTAGATCTCGGCGACGCCGCGCGCCTGGGCCACCTCGGCTGCCTGCAGGCTGCGCCCGCCGCGCTCGCAGATGAAGAGGACCGGACTGCCCAGCCGCGCGCCGTCCGGATCCGCCTTCAGCTGCCCCAGCGGGACGAGGCGGGCGCCGGGCACGTAGCCGGTCGCCCACTCGTCGAGCTCGCGGACGTCGACGACGTCCACTCCGCCCTTGTCGATCAGCTCCTGCGCTTCATGCGTCCCGATCGTGCGCACGCTGCCCGCCATCGCTCGTCCATACCAGATCAGCCCCGGGTCGGCTTCCCCGCCTGCAGACGATGCAACGCGGCGCAGAGCGCGTCGATGTCCTCGGTCGTGTTGTACGGCGCGAGCGAGGCGCGCACCGTCGCCTCGAGCCCGAAGCGCCGCAGGATGGGCTGCGCGCAGTGGTGCCCGGAGCGCACGGCGATCCCCTCCTGATCGAGCAGGCCGCCCACCTCCTCGGTCTTCTGCCCTTCGAGCACGAACGAGAGCACGCCCGCCTTGGCCGGTGCGGTCCCGATCATCGTCAGCCCGGGGACCGTCGCCAGCTTGCCGGTCGCGTACTCGAGCAGCTCGTGCTCGTAGCGCTCGACCCGCTCGATGCCGACGCGCGTCAGCCAGTCGAGCGCCGCGCCGAGCCCCACCGCGTCGGCGATGTTCCCCGTGCCCGCCTCGAAGCGCGCCGGCGGCGGCTGGTAGACGGTGCGCTCGAAGGTGACGTCCTGGATCATGTTCCCGCCGCCTTGCCACGGCGGCATCGACTCGAGCAGATCGCGCTTGCCGTAGACCGCGCCGATCCCCGTCGGGCCGAACACCTTGTGCCCGGAGAAGACGAAGAAGTCGCAGTCCAGCGCCTGCACGTCGACCGGCATGTGCGAGACCGACTGCGCGCCGTCGAGCAGCACCTTGGCGCCGTGACGGTGGGCCAGCTCGATCATCTCCTTGGCCGGGGTGATCGTCCCGAGCGCGTTGGAGACCTGGGTGAACGACACCAGCTTCGTCTTCGGCCCGAGCAGCTTCTCGTACTCGCCGATCAGGATCTGCCCGCGGCTGTCCACCGGCGCCACCCGCAGCCGCGCCTTCTTCTCCGAGCAGAGCTGCTGCCAGGGGACGATGTTGGCGTGGTGCTCGAGCCAGCTGATGACGATCTCGTCGCCCGCCTCGACGTTGCGCCGACCCCAGCTCTGGGCGAGGAAGTTCACCCCCTCGGTGGTGCCGCGGACGAAGACGATCTCGCGGCTCGACGGCGCGTTGAGGAAGCGGCGGACGCTCTCGCGGGCCGACTCGTAGGCGTCGGTCGCGCGGGCGGCGAGGGTGTGCGCCGCGCGGTGGATGTTCGAGTTCTCCCGCTCGTAGAACTGCGAGAGGCGATCGATCACCGCCTGCGGCTTCTGCGTGGTCGCGGCGTTGTCCAGCCACACCAGCCGCTTGCCCCGCACCGGCTGCTGCAGGATGGGGAACTCGCGCTTCAGCGCGCCGGCATCGAAGGCGCCGCCCCCGGAGCGATCGAGCGCGCGGAGCGACGCGTCGTCCGCGGGGGCGATCTCGAAGGTGTCGTAGCTCTGGACGAATGTAGGTTGCGCCGGCTGCGCTGCATGCGGCGGTTCCGGCGACAGCTCGTGCGGATCGAGCAGCCCCAGGGATACCCCGGAGAGATCGAGCGGCAGGTCGAAGGGGAGGGCGAAGCCCGCAGGCGTGGAGGGCGAAGACGGCGTCGCCGGCACCTCGGCGTACGCCGGTGCGGAGAACAGCTCGTTGGCCATCATCCCGATCACGCGCGTGAGCGACATCGGGTCGAGGTCGGGCAGGGTCGGCCCGCCGGGCACGCGCGCGCCTGCCAGCGCCACGCCGGGCGTGGACGAAGCCATCGCCGTCGGCGCAGCGGGCGTGTCGGTCGGATGCGGCATCTGCTGCGCCGCCGGACCCAGCTCCGCCGGCAGCGTCAGCATCATCGGATCAGGGGTACTCATGGTAGTGGTCGATCGTCACGCCCTCGAGCGAGCCGAGCGCGTCGTGCGTCAGCACCGCCACCGAGCAGTAGAGCGAGATCAGGTACTGGGCGTTCCCCTTCTGGTTGATCTGCATCATGCGCACGGACAGGCTCGGGCTCACCTCGCCCGGCAGCCCTGGCTGGAACAGCCCGACCACGCCGCGCTTCCGCTCGCCGACGCGCATCAGCAGGATCTCGGTCTTGTTGTCCTTGATCGGCAGCTTGTCGCTCGGCACCAGTGGCAGCCCGCGCCAGGTGAGGAACGGCGAGCCGAACAGGTTGACCGTGGGCGGCGGCACACCGCGGCGAGTGCACTCGCGCCCGAAGGCGGCGATCGCCCTGGGATGCGCGAGGAAGAAGGCCGGCTCCTTCCACACCGTGGAGATCAGCTCGTCGAGATCGTCCGGCGTGGGCGGCCCCTTGCGCGTGCGGATGCGCATGTCCGGATCGACGTTGTTGAGCAGGCCGTAGGTCTTGTTGTTGAGGACCTCGTTCTCCTGCCGCTCCTTCAGCTTCTCGATGGTGAGGGTCAGCTGCTCCTTCACCTGGTCCATCGGGCTGCGGAACAGATCCGAGATGCGTGTGTTCACCTCGATGGTCGTCGTCACCGACGTGAGCACGTACTCGCGCGGGTTCGGCTCGTAGTCGCTGAAGCCGACGGGCAGCTCCTCGCCCGGCTCCGGGCTGCACTTCACGGCGAAGGCGTCGT
>JAMFST010000317.1 GCA_026225435.1 Labilithrix luteola | reverse complement strand
GGAAGTGAAGCCCGAGCCGCTCATCCTGTCCGCCGGGCAGCTGGTGAAGCTGCTGGGGACGGCGGAGCGCCTGGCCGCGTCCAAGTTCAGCGGTCGCGCCGACGACGTCACCGAGGTCGAGGTGATCTGCGCGGTGATGCGCAAGCTCGACGCCGCGTACCGCGTGTTCCGCAAGCAAGGTGGTGCCGCCGCCAAGGGCTCGCCCGAGCTCGCGCGGGCAGCCGAGACGCTGCAGCTCGAGATCGGATCGGCGAAGGCCGGGGCGGACGCGTGGCGCTGACGCCTGCGGCCCCCGCTCGGGTTCGTCGTCCGCGCGCCGTCGCGCAGCCACTGCCGGCCGATCGCGCCGCGGCGCTCGAGCGGCTGGCCAACGAGGTCGCTGCCTCCTGGGTCGCGAGCTACCTCGAGTCGCTGAGCCAGGAGGGGCGCCCCATCGAGGGCGGCTGGCCGGGGACGATGCCGGAAGCGCGCATGCGGATGGATGACCACGCGCGCCACCTGCTCACCGCGCGCTCGATGGACGCGCTGACGACCGAGGAGCTCGGGCAGTTCACGCGCATCGTCTACGACGAGGCGCGCCGGTCCTGGCTGCGCCATCGGTCCCCGGTGCCGAGCCGCAAGTCGCGCGAGCCGTAGTACCGTCGGCGCGGTGAAGAGCGCCGGAAAGACCGCGAGTCGCCCCGGCAACAGCGTGGGGCGAGCCGTCGAGCGGATCCGCGATCTCATGCGCCGCGACGCCGGCGTGGACGGCGACGCACAGCGCCTCGGCCAGCTCGCCTGGCTCCTCTTTCTGAAGGTAGCGGACGAGCGCGGGGTGAGCGCGCTGCCCGCGTCGCTGCGCTGGCGCGCCTGGGCGTCACGCACGCCCACGGAAGGCGCGACGAGCAGCTCGCTCACGGGCGATGCGCTCCTCGCCTTCGTCGACGAGCAGCTGCTTCCCGGCTTGCGGACCCTTCCCGGCGACGGGCTGGCCGCGGTGGTGCGCGCGGTCTTCGCCGACGTGAGCAACGTGATGCGCTCGGGGACGCTGTTGCGCCAGGTGCTGACCGAGCTCGACGCTGTCGCCCTCGCCCCGGGCGAGCACGAGATCGGCGACGTCTACGAGCGCGTCCTGTCGGACCTGCAGAACGCGGGGAACGCGGGCGAGTTCTACACCCCGCGCGCTCTCACTCGTTTCCTGGTGGCGCGCGTCGATCCGCGGGCGGGGGAGACCGTGCTCGATCCGGCGTGCGGCACCGGAGGCTTTCTCACCGCGGCGCACGAGCACGCGCCCGGGGTGGTGCTGCGCGGCGTGGAGAAGAAGCCGCTCCCGTACCTGCTCGCGGTGACGAACCTGCTGCTTCACGGGGAGGACGCGGGCGGGCGCATCGAGCGAGGCAACGCGCTCGATCGTTCGTCGCCGCCGGCGGCGCTCGCCAGCAAGGTGGATGTCCTTCTGTCCAATCCCCCTTTTGGTGGAATGGAAGAGGACGTCCCGACGGACTCGACGACGCCGACGCACCTGCGCTCGCGGGACACCGCCGATCGCTTCGTCCTCCTCGCGATCGAGCAGCTCGCTCCCGGTGGCCGCGCCGCGCTGGTGCTGCCCGACGGCTTCCTCTTCGGCGGCGGGAGCAAGGCGCGCCTGAAGAAGAAGCTGCTCGAGGAGTGCTCCCTGCACACCATCGTGCGGCTCCCGAAGGGGGTGTTCCATCCGTACACCTCCATCAAGACGAACCTGCTCTTCTTCACCAAGGGGGAGGCGACGCGCGACGTGTGGTTCTACGAGCACGTGCCGGCGCGCGGTCGGCGGAGCTACTCGCGCACCCGCCCGCTGACCC
Organism: Labilithrix luteola; assembly: GCA_026225435.1. Lineage (GTDB taxonomy): Bacteria > Myxococcota_A > Polyangia > Polyangiales > Polyangiaceae > JAMFST01. Next base: position 3,026 of record JAMFST010000317.1, on the reverse strand, counting down.
TCGAGGAGCTCGCGCCGGTGACGGCCTTCTGGGACGCGCGGGTGGAGAGCGAGCGCGCCTGGAAGGTGAGCCACGAGGAGCTGGCGGCGCGCGGCTACGACCTCGACCTGACGCCGCCGCAGGTGCGAGGCGAGGTGGAGGAAGACGTGCCGGCCCTGCTCGCGGCGTACGAGGAGGCGCGGGCGACGACGGCGAGGCTCCACCGCGAGCTGCAGGAGGAGCTGCGCTCGGCGCTGGAGCGAAGGTGAGCACGTCGCGCACGCACCGGTCGGTGGCGGAGCTGGCGCTGCGAGGGCGTCTCGTCGCACGCCGAGAAGACGAGCCGGCCTGGCGCTCGGCGACGCTCGGGGAGCTCGCCCAGCTGTCCATCGGCCGGACACCTCCGACGGGCTCGGCGGACATGTGGGCTCGCGGAGACGAGGACGGGCACGCATGGGTGACCATCGCCGACCTCACGCACGCCAACGGCGAAGGCGGTGGAGGCGTGGTGCGCACGACGGCCCGGAGGGTCTCCGCGCGCGCGGCCGAGGAGGTCTTTCGCCGACCCGTGCTCCCGCCGGGAACGCTTCTCATGAGCTTCAAGCTCACGCTCGGTCGGGTGGCCGTGCTCGGACAGAGCGCGTTTCACAACGAAGCGATCGTCGCCATCGTGCCGCACGAGCCGGCGCTGCAGCCGTTCCTCCGCCTGGTGCTCCCGGCGATCGTGCGTCGCGCGCTCCCGCGGGCGGCGCTGAAGGGGGCCACGTTGAACCGCGCCACCCTCGAAGGGCTGCTCGTCCCGCTTCCGTCGCCGAGCGAGCAGGCGCGCATCGTGGCGCGCGCCGAGCGGCTCCGCGCCCTGGACGAGGAGGTCACGCGGGCGCGGCGGCGCGAGTCGGAGCTGGGGGCGCGTCTCACCGACTCCGTCTTCCGCGACGGGCGTGCCGATGCTGCGCTCCTCACCGGCAGACTCGCCACCCTCGTCGACCGCGCGAGCAAGGTACGTCCCTTCGAGCAGGCGATCCTCCAGCTCGCGCTCTCCGGTCGCTTCAGCGGCGGAACGGCCGGCTGGCGCTCGCACCGTCTCGACGAGATCGCCCGCTGGGCCGGCGGCAGCGGCTTCCCCCGCGAGGCGCAAGGCCACGGCGATCGCCCGATCCTCTTCTGCAAGGTGAGCGACATGAGCCTGCCGGAGAACGCGCGCCGCGTCGTCCGCACGGTGCACACCGTCGACGCGGCGACGGCGCGGCGCCTGGGGGCGAAGGTGCACCCGGCCGGCACGGTCGTCTTCCCCAAGACCGGAGGTGCCATCGCCACCAACCGGCGCCGCATCCTCGGGCGCCCCGCGGCCATCGACAACAACTGCCTCGGCCTCGTCCCGGACGAGTCGTGCAGCCCGGAGTTCCTCTACCTGGTGCTCCGCGCCATCGACATGGCCCGCTACCAGAGCAGCGGACCGGTCCCCGCGCTCAACCAGGCGCGCCTCGCCGGCATCGTCGTGCAGGTCCCACCACGCGCCGAGCAAGCAGACCTCGTCGCCCGGGTGGACAGGCTCCTGGAGCTGAGCGCCGCGTTGGAAGCCTCGCTCACCCGCGCCGAGGGCTACGAGGCGCGGCTCGCGTGCGCCTCCGAGCTGAGCCTTTTCACTTCTCCGGCCGGCGAGTCGCGAGCACCGGCGCCCCTTCGATGACGTCGTCGCTCGGGTGGAGGATGACGTCGTCGCCGGCGTGCACGCCGCTGCCGATCCACACCGAGACGCCGTCGTCGTCGGTCACGTCGACCGGCACGTAGTGCACGTGCCCGTCCTTCACCGTCGCCGCCTGGGGCTTGCCGCCGCGGATGACGATGGCGTCGGCGGGCATCAACAGCGAGGCGCCCGCGGGGATGCTCAGCTCCACGTGCACGAACGAGCCGGGGTGCACGCTCTCGTCGGCGTTGTCCGCGTCCACCTCCACCAGCATGGTGCGCGTCCGCGGCTCGAGCGAGTGCGTGGTGCGCACCACCGGCGCCTCGCGCCTGTGACCGGGGTCGTCGTCGGTCCAGAAGGTCACCTTGTCCCCCTCCTTGATGTGCGCCGCGTCGAGCTGCCCGGGATAGATGAAGATGCGCACCCGGCTCAGATCGGCCACGTCGAGCACCGGCTGGGCGCTCTGGGTGGCGCCGGTGGCCGCCGACAGGAGCGCGCCCGGATCCACGTAGCGCGCGGTGATGCGCCCGGCGAAGGGAGCGCGGAGCACCTCGTAGTCGCGCAGGGCGTGAATGCGCGCCGCCTCGGCCCGCGACACGTCGAGCCCGCCGCTCGCGTTATCCATCTCCTGCTGCGAGACGACCCCGCTCGGCAGCAGCGTGCGCACGCGCTTCTCGGTGCGCTCGCGGAGCAGCAGATCGGCGCGCGCGGAGATCTCCTGCTGCGCCGTCTCCGGCGACTGGATGGTCCCCAGCACCTCGTTCGCTTTCACCGCGTCGCCGCGGTCGACCTTGAGCGTCTCCAGGTAGCCGCTCACCTTGGCGTAGAGCGTGGCTTGCCGGAAGGCGCGCACGTCCCCCTGGAGCCGCACCACGCGCCCCGCGGGCGTGGGCTTCACCGCGGTGATCAGCACGTGCGCCCCCTCGGCGGCGACGGCGTCGCGGGCGCGCCCCTCGTCGGCCCGGGCGTGAGCGCGGTTGGCCCCCAGCCAGACGGTGGTGGCGAGCGCGGTGATGACGAGGCCCGCTCCGACGGCGTGCAGGGTCGTGGGTGACGTGGGCGCAACGTTGGACGTGTTCATGACAGCTCCCCGGCGCCGAGCGACGCCGTCTCCTCCGCGAAGCGGGTATCGAGGGTTTGCGCCGACGGCGGCTTCTTCCGCAGCAGCGAGTACAAGGTGGGGACCACGAAGAGAGTCGAGAGCGTGGCGAGCACCAGCCCGCCGATGACCGCGCGACCGAGCGGTGCGTTCTGCTCGCCGCCTTCGCCGACGCCGAGGGCGACGGGGATCATCCCGAGCACCATGGCGAGGGCGGTCATCAGCACCGGGCGCAGGCGCGTCTGTCCGGCGAGCTCCGCG
>JAMFST010000316.1 GCA_026225435.1 Labilithrix luteola | reverse complement strand
GGCTCGTCGGTTGCTCGCGCTCGAGCGCTCCGACCGACGCCGGCGCGGGTGGCGATGGCGCGGTGGCGATCGCTCACCTGGACGCGGGCGGAGATGGCGGCCTCGCGGCTGCCGCTGCGCATGGCCCGCATCACGTCTCCGCCTGCCGCGCGGTCAGCGTGACCGGCAAGGTGGGCTGGGGGGACGGCAGCGCGGCGCTCTCCGACAACGCGAGCCTCCCGGACCAGATGTTCCTCTCGCTCGACAAGGGGGCCGCCTTCACCGCGCGCGATCCCCGCACCATGCGCGAGACGCGCTTCTCCGGCCCCGGCCTGTTGCGGCCGTGCGTGGACGGGCAGGAGCGGACCGATCTCGTCTCCGGGACGTTCATCAGCACGCCGGGCTCGGGCGAGGCGCCGGGGCACGAGGAGTGGGTCGTCACCAGCCTGGCGGTCATCCGCTACAGCGCGGCGGCGGTCGAGGTGCGGGCGAAGGGCATCGCGCTGCTGGCCGAGATCCGACCGCGCGGCGGCGAGGCCTTCGTCTGGGTCTCGCCGTACGCCGTGATGACCCCCACCGTGCACGACGCCGGCGCCGGCGCAGGCGGCCCGAACGGGAGCTGGATCCCGCTGTCCACCTCCACCGGCGAGCCGTACCGCATCGTCCCCCGTGTCGTGGACGCTCCCGGCGCGACCAGTGACGGCGCGATCGGGCTCACCGATCCGTTCGTGACCGACTGCCTCGAGCGCGCCAACGTCGCCGCCACCGACGCCGACAAGCTGCACGACGCCGGCGCCGGGTTCGGGGCCGCCGCCGGAGCGCACGTGGTCGCGCTCAAGGACGCGCGGGCCGCCTGCGCCATCGCCGATCTGCGCGCGAGCTACGGGTTCGCCTCCGCGGGAGACGGCGGGGTGGCCGCCCGGGCGCACACGGCCAACACCGCCATCGACTACGCGATGCGCCGCGCCAAGCTGGGTACCGTCCGTTGAAACGGGCGGTGTTCGCGCTCTCGCTGACGATCGCGCTGGCTCGTACGGCGCGCGCCGACGAGCCGGCACCTGCGCCGCCGCCACCGCCGCCCGCGTCGGCGCCCGGCGATCCGGTCGTCGTCTGGCCCACGCTCACGCCCGCCGGAGACGAGGCCGCCAAGACGCCGGTCCACCGCCCGCTGCAGAGCGAGACCACCTTCGCGCACGCGCAGGAGCTCGACGCGACCCTCCGCGACGCCGTCCAGGACCTCGGCTACGTGCTCGACGTCGCCGATCCCGGTCCGCTCCCCAGCCACATGCGCGACCTCGACCTGATCGAGCGCGCCGCGCACTCCGGTCATCGCTCGTCGCCGCTCGCCCCGGACAAGGGGACCTGGGTGGTGAGCGCGCGCATCGAGGAGCTCGGGCGCGACGACTACCTGGTGCGCATCGTCGCCGTGCCGCCGCTCGGGCGCGAGCTGAAGGTGCGCGTCGCCGAGGTCAAAGGCGACGACGTCTCGGTACGCGGCCTGGTGCTGGTGCGCGATCTGCTGTCCCCCGCCGACGCCGAGCGCGCCGCCGAGGCCGAGCGCGCGCGCACCGAGATCGACCGCACCGCCGGCCTGGGGATCATGGGGCGCCATCGCTCGCCCGGCCGCGCGGTGCTGGCGGTCAACGCGGGTCTCTTCGGCGCCTTCGCTGCCTACAGCGTGCAGCGCACCAGCGGCTCCACCGATCCGCGCCTCCTCTACCCGCTGCTCGCCCTCGGCACCGGCATCGGCGTCGGCAGCTCGCTGCTGGTCAGCGAGGAATGGGACATCTCGACCGGCGACGCCTTCGTCCTCGCCGCCGGCGCGTGGACCGGTGCGGCCAGCGGCATCCTCATCGCCAACGGCCGCCACGTGGAGCCGCTCACCGATCGCTACGCCTGGGGAATCGGCGGCGGAGTCCTCGGGCTCGCCCTGTCGACCGCGGCGCTCACCCGCTCCACCATGGACGAGGGGGACGCGGTGCTCACCGTCTCCGGCGCGGGCATCGGCGCCGGCCTCGGCGCGCTGGGCGAGTTCTTCTACCGCGGCACCACCACCGCCAGCACGCCGTACACCGGTACCGGCTACGGCGCGGCCATCGGCCTGGTGCTCTCCGAGGCGCTCGCCACGCAGCTCACCGTCTCGCCCAACCGCGCGCTGCTCATCGACCTCGGCGCCGCGCTCGGAGCCGCCTCGGGTGCGGCCGTCGCCAGTCCGCTGGTCTTCGGCGACCTCACGCCCGGCCGCGCGCGCGGGTTCGTGGCGACCACCGCAGCGGGCACGCTCGCCGGCGGCGGGCTCACCTACTGGCTCACCCGCCACGACGGGAAGAAGCCGGCAACGGAGCCGACCACCGATCCATCGAAGACCACCGCATGGAGCTTTGGACAACCGCTGATCGGGCCGCTCGGACAGAGCGCGACCCGTACCGGCACCACCCCCATCTACGGCCTCGGCTGGGAGGGGGACTTCTGAGAGGGTGGTCATAAATTGCCGAGATGGCCGCAAATCGTCGGTCGGGATCGGTCACCGCACCTAGGTGCGGCTCCCTCGCCCTCCCTAGCTTTGCAGCCATCTCGGCAATTTCTGAGCACCCTCTCGGTGCTCGTGCTGAAGGCAGACAACGAGGAGACGTTCGATGACCGTGAGCGAAGGAAGCGTCCTGTGGCAGCCCACCGCGAAGTCGATCGCCGCGAGCCACCTCGGCAAGTTCGCCGCCTGGGTGAGCGAGCGGCGGGGGCTCGATTTCGGCGCGCCCGCCGACTACGACCGCATCTGGCGCTGGTCGGTCGAGCACCCGGAGCAGTTCTGGGGCGACCTCGGCACCTTCACCGGCGTGCTCCCCGGCGTGCCCGACGACCAGGTGCTCACGCGCCGCGAGATGCCCGGCGCGGTCTGGTTCCCCGGCCGCACGATCAACTACGCCGAGCAGGCGCTGAAGCGCGCGACCACGGCGCACCCGGCGATCGTCGCGGTCTCCGAGACCGAGGAGCCGAGCGACATCTCCTGGGCAGATCTGACCGCGCAGGTCGGCGCCTTCGCCGCCACCTTGCGCCGCCTCGGCGTTTAGTAGGGCGATCGCGTCGCCGGCTTCCTGTCCAACCTCGCCGAGGCGGTCGTCGCCTTCCTCGCCGCCGCCTGCAACGGCGCGGTCTGGTCGGTGTGCGCCCCCGACTTCGGCGGGAGCAGCGTGCTCGACCGCTTCCAGCAGATCGAGCCGGTGGTCCTCATCGCCGTCGACGGGTACCGCTTCAACGGCAAGCCCTACGACCGGCGCGACGTCGTCGCCGAGCTGCGCGCCGCGCTCCCCAGCGTGCGCACCACCATCGTCATCCAGCGCCTGTACCCCGGCGAGCTTCCCGAAGGCGCGATCAGCTGGACCGACGCGGTCGCCGAACCGCACGCGCCGGTCTTCGAGCCGCTCCCCTTCGATCACCCGCTGTGGATCGTCTACTCGTCGGGGACGACCGGCCTGCCCAAGGGGATCGTCCACGGTCACGGCGGCATCGTCCTCGAGGAGGTGAAGTCGCTCGCCTTCCACAACGACGTCGGACCGGGCGATCGCCTCTTCTGGTACGCGTCCACCGCCTGGATCATGTGGAACATCTCGACCTCGGTGCTCCTCTCCGGCGCTACGCTGGTCATCTACGATGGCGCCCCCGCCTACCCCACGATCGACCAGCAGTTCTCGCTCGCGGCGCGCACGGGGATGACGTTCATGGGGACGAGCGCCGGGTACCTGAGCGCCTGCGAGAAGGCCGGGGTGAAGCCGGGCGAGCTGCACGACCTGTCTCTCCTGCGCGGAATCGGATCGACCGGCTCGCCGTTGCCGACGTCGACCTTCGGCTGGGTGTACGAAGCGGTGAAGCGCGACGTGCACCTCGGCTCGTCCTCCGGCGGCACCGACGTGGCCTGCGGCTTCGTCGGCGCCAACGTGCTCCTGCCGGTCACCGCCGGTGAGCTGCAGCGCCCGATGCTCGGCGTCGCCGCCGCCGCCTGGGACGAGGAGGGCAAGCCGGTCGTCGGCGAGCGCGGGGAGCTGGTGGTCACCCTGCCCATGCCCTCGATGCCGCTCTCCTTCTGGAACGATCCGGGCGGCGTCCGCTACCGCGAGGCGTACTTCGAGCCGTACCCCGGCGTCTGGCGCCACGGCGACTGGCTGGAGATCAACGAGCGCGGCACCTGCGTCATCATGGGCCGCTCCGACTCCACCTTGAACCGCGGCGGCGTGCGCATCGGCACCGCCGAGGTGTACGCGGCGGTCGAGGCCATCCCGGCCATCGCCGACTGCGTGGTGCTCGGCATCGAGCAGAAGGACGGCGGCTACTGGATGCCGCTCTTCGTGAAGCTGGCCGCCGGCGCGGAGCTGACCAAGGAGCTCGTCGCCGAGATCAACACCGCCATCAAGACCAAGGCGAGCCCGCGGCACGTCCCCGACGAGGTCATCGTCGTCCCCGGCGTCCCCCACACCCGCACCGGCAAGCGGCTGGAGGTGCCGCTCAAGCGCCTCTTCCAGGGGATGGCGCCGGAGAAGGCGCTCAACATCGGCGCGGTCGACGACGTGTCCTTGGTCGAGCACTACATCGCGCTGGCCAAGGCGCGCGGCTGACGCCGTCTCGTCAGGCGGTCGCCGACGCCGAGCTGGCCACGGGAAACCGCGGCTTCGCCCAGGCGACGACCGCCGCGATCTGCTCGTCGAGCGGCGTCGCGCCGTAGCCGAAGGTGCTGCGGAAGCGGGAGTCGTCGACGAGGAAGGGGACCTCCCACTGGTACGTCATCTCCGGCAGCTCGCGGATGATCGAGTTGAAGAGGCCGAGCCCGCGCACCACCAGCTTGGGCACGTGCTTCACCCGCGCGTTGCCGACGCCGAGCGCGCGACCGACCTTCCCGGCGAGCGCCTGCGTCGAGATCGCCGGCAGGGTCGGCAGGTGCCAGACCGCGCCGTCCGGGCCGTCCACCTCCGTGCGCTGGCCGAGCGTGACCAGCGCGCGCGCCACGTCGTCGACGAAGGTGTAGGCGTGCGGCATGTCCGGATCGCCGAAGCACTCGCCAGCGCGACCGCGGACGATGGCGCGAAAGAAGCGCTCGCTCCAGAACGAGCCGGGCAGATCCGGCCCGAAGAAGTCGCTCGCCCGGCCGATGCTGACGTGCACCTCGCCGCGGCGATGCGCTCCGAGGCGCAGCTCGGCGAGCTGCTTCTTCAGCTCCCCTTTGCGGCTGCAGGGGTTCATCGGCATGCCCTCACCCATCGGCAAGGTGGTGCCGCCGGCGTCGCGCAGCGGGCGCCCGTACTGGTAAAGACCGTCGAGCGTGACCAGTCGCGCCCCGCAGCGCGCCGCCGCACCGAGCGAGCCCAGTCCGAGCGCGAGCAGCTCCTCGTTCCACCGGTCGTAGGTCGGGTTCATGCAGTCGTAGACCACCGCGGCCCGCTGCCCGCCTTGGCAAGTGGTGACGCGGTCGGCAAAGGCGGGGTCGCAGATGTCCCCGACGAACACCTCGACTCCGGGGACGGGCGGCTTGCTGGCCGATCGCCGGACCACCCGGACCTGGTGCCCCGCCGAGGCGAGGCGACGCGCGACGAGGGGACCGATCTGCCCGGCACCGAGGACCACGTGGAGTGCGTTCATGCGTCTGTTTTGCGACTTGCAACGGCGCAAGGCAAAGCCCACATTCGCAAGTCATGTCGGCAAAAATGCAAGACGGTGCGTGGGACGACATCCGCGTGTTCCTCGCGGCGTACCGGGCCAGGAGCATGGGCGCGGCGGCGGCGAAGCTGGGCGTCGACACCTCCACGGTCAGCCGGCGGCTGACTGCGCTCGAACAGGCCACCGGCTGGCGTCTCTTCGACCGCACGCGCGAAGCTCCTGGCGACGCACGCTGCGGAGTCGATGCTGGCCGCCGCCGAGACGATGGAGGCGGCGCACGCGCGTCTTGCCCGTGACGCCTCCGACGCCACCGAGCGGGTCGAAGGGACCGTACGGGTGAGCATGGCGCCGGGGACCGCCGATATCTTCGTGGCGCCGCTCCTCGTCGACCTGCGCAAGCGGCACCCACGGCTCACCATCGAGCTGGACGCCTCGACGCGCGCCCTCGATCTCACGCGTCGCGAGGCGGACCTCGCCTTGCGCTCGATTCGCCCCGTGGGCGCCGAGCTGGTGACCCGCAAGCTGGCGAGCGCTCCCTGGGTGGTCGCCGGCTCCCCGGCGCTGGTGAAGTCGCTCGGCCGCCTGCG
>JAMFST010000315.1 GCA_026225435.1 Labilithrix luteola | reverse complement strand
GCGAGCGGAAGGCGGCGCAGACGGCCGGGACGACGGCGCCGGTGGGGCGACGGACCTCGACGACGACAGCGGCGGCGGCGGAACGACCGACACCGGCTCCACCGCGGGCAGGGCGCGCGCCGCGGCGGCAGCTCGTGCGGCGGGCGGGAGCGGCGGGGCCACGCTCGTCCGCGGTGCGGCGACGCTCGGCCGGGGGAGCGGCGCCGTCGACGGGCGGGCCGAGGACGGAGGAACGGTGCGTCGCGGAGCGAGCTGGGGAAGCGGCGGGAACGACGTCGGCAGCGGCGGGGCCACCGAGCGACGAGGAGCGACCTCGGGTGCCGCCGTCGCCTGCGGCGCGGGATCCGGCGGTGGGCCGGAGCCCGGGCGCCCGTTGAGCGGGGTGTACAATTGTTCCGCATCCGACGGCGTGGCGTGCGGCGGCGGGTAGCTGAGCGGCGTGGCCGCGAGCAGCTCGCTCGCGCTGATGCGCCGCGGTGCCCCGCTCGAAGGAATGCCCGACTGCATGCCCGACGCGCGCGACGACGGAGGCGCCGCGGACGAGCGGGAGGGCTCGATGGACGGCGCCGGCGGCGGCGGCGCAGGCGGGGGAGGGGCGGGCGTGGGACGCATCGCCACCACCGGAGTGATCGGCGCCAGCCACGGCGCGACCCCGGCGATGGCCGGCACCGCCGGAGCGCGCGGCAGGCGCAGGCGACGCTCCTCGGGATCGTCCGGCGGCGTCTGCGACGGGCGGACCGCGGTGGGCGGCGGCGGCGCCGTCGAGCGCGACGAGCTCGGCGCGACCGAGATCACCGGCATCGGCGCCGGCGCTTGCGACCGCGTGGCCACCGGCTCGTAGCGCGGGGGCGCGGGCGGCTCGCTCAGGTCCACGCTCGACTCGCGCGCGCGCGGCAGGACGCTCGGCGTGTCGCGCTCGTACTGCCGGTGCACCGCGACCATCTCCGCGGGGGGCGGTGGGATGGCGGCGACGATGCCGTTGGCCGCGGTGAGCGCGTGCGTCGTCAGCTCCGCCACCTCGAAGGCGGGACGCCAGTCCATCCAGCCGAGCCGCCACACCGGCGCGTTGGGCGGGATGGCCCCCGCGGCGAGCCCGGCGAGCAGCTCGTCGGTGCGCACCAGACGCTGCTGACCCGTGGGATCTGCCCACCGCCACTCGTCTCGCTGCCGACTCACGAGAGAAGGATAGCGAACTCTCCTCGCCACGGTGCTGCTACCTTTCGCGGCGCGCATCATGACGCCGACACGCGAGGTGAGGCCTATGGCCACCAGCCAGCTCCCGCTCTCGCCGCTGTTGCCGGTGACGACGCAGCTGACCACCGAGCGCCTCATCCTGCGCGCCGCGCGCCCCGGTGACGTGCCCGCGCTGCGCTACGCCGCTCGCCAGAATCTCGAGCACTTGCGTCCGTGGAGCGCCCGCCCGCCAGCGGGGGAAGACCAGAGCTCGCTGACCGCCGTCTCGAACGAGGTGCTGCGCACCCGCAAGGCGTGGAAGCGCGGGGAGGGGCACACCTTCTGGATGTTCGACGCGGAGACCGACGAGCGCGTGCTCGGTCGCGTGCAGCTCTCCTCGGTCGTCCGCGGCGCCTTCCACAACGCATACCTCGGGTACTGGTGCGATTGCAGCCACCTGGGGCGCGGTCTGGTGACCGAGGCCGTCCGCGCGGTGGTCGGCTGCGCCTTCGAGCTGCTCGACCTGCACCGCGTGCAGGCGGCCATCATGCCGCGCAACACGCCCAGCCTCCGGGTGATCGAGAAGCTGGGCTTCCGCCGCGAGGGGCACGCCGAGCGCTACCTGCAGATCGCGGGAACCTGGGAGGATCACGAGATCTTCGCGCTCACCCGCGAGGAGTGGGTCTAGCCACGCGCGACGTGCGCAACTCGCGCGCGGGTCCGGTCGAACGGACCGCGCATGGATCCTCGTCTCTCCTTTCCTCGCGTGGTGCGGCTCGCGGCGCTGCTCGGTCGGGCCCTCGGCGAGACGACGCTCGATCTGCTGGCGCCGCCCCGGTGC
>JAMFST010000314.1 GCA_026225435.1 Labilithrix luteola | reverse complement strand
GGTGCGCCGGCGTCAGCGTGACGTGACAGCGCCGCAGGTACCCGGCGATGACCTCGCGCAGCACGTGCGGAACACTCGACACACCGATGTACGTTTCTCCAACCAGATCGCGCGGGTGGAGCGCCTTGCGCCTGGCCAGAGGATGGTCGCTCGGCAGGAGGACCACCAGCGGCTCCTGCGCCACCGTCTGGAACTCGAGGTCCTCGACCGGCTCCTGGCGGAGGAAGCCGACATCGAGCTTGCCGCGACGCAGCTCCTCGGCGAGCTGCGGCGAGTACATGCTGAGCACGCGCACCTCGAGATCGGGGAGCTCGGCGCGCAGCACCGCCAGCGCGCGCGGCATCCACTCGACCTCCTCGCCGGTGAGAAAGCCGATGGTGAAGGTCGGCTTGGCCCGCTGCCCCGCCGCGCGCGCGGCTTCGATCGCCGCCTCCGCCTGCCCGAGCGCCAGCCGCGCGTGATCGAGGAAGGCGCGCCCGGCCGCCGTCAGCTCCACGCCGCGCGCGCTGCGCGTGAAGAGAGGCACGCCCACCTCCTCCTCGAGGTCCTTGATCTGCCGGCTCAGAGACGGCTGCGCGGTGTGCAGGCGCTGCTCGGCGGCCACGGTGAGGCTCCCCTCCTCGGCCACGGCGACGAAGTAGCGGAGATGACGGAGCTCCACGGTAAGCCATGCCTATCAGGCATGGTCCCAACGGAACAAGGTATTACTCAGCCGCTTTTTCAGGACCTATCTATCTCTCGTCGGCATGACGCCGACCGACACGAAGACACGAGGCATGACTCCCATGAGCACCACCACCGTCAGCAGCCAGCACACCCACCACACCGCTCCGACGCAGCTCGTCACCGCGAACAGCGTTCGCTACGCCTACCGCCGCTTCGGCAAGTCCGGCTCGGCTCCGCCGCTGGTCTTCAACCAGCACTTCACCGGCACCATGGATTACTGGGACCCGGCGGTCACCGACGGGCTCGCCGCGGGGCGGGAAGTGATCCTCTTCGACAACGCCGGCATCTCCAGCAGCTCGGGCGAGGTGCCGCGGACCATCGAGGGGATGGGGGCCAACGCCATCACCTTCATCCGCGCCCTCGGCCTGTCCGAGGTCGACGTGCTCGGCTTCTCCATCGGCGGCACCGTCGCCCAGGAGATCGCGCTGCAGGCGCCCCAGCTGGTGCGCCGTCTCCTGCTCGTCGGCACCGGTCCGCGCGCCGGCGAAGGGATGGCCACCTTGACCCCGGAGGCGCAGCGGATCTTCGGCGCCAGCTACACCCCGCCCGACGACCTCTGGCTCCACGTGCACTTCACCGGCTCGGCCGCCAGCCAGGCGCGCGGGCGCGAGTTCCTCCAGCGCTCGCGCCGGCGCACCGAGGACCGCGATCCGGAGGTCAACGAGGCGGTCGCCCCGGCGCAGATCGAGGCGCTCGGCAAGTGGGGCGCGCCGGTGGACGGAGCGCGTGACTACCTGAAACGCATCACCCAGCCGACCCTGGTGGTCAACGGGAGCAACGACGTGATCATCTACACCGCCAACTCGCCCATCCTCGCGCAGCAGATCCCCAACGCGCAGCTGATCCTCTACCCGGACGCCAACCATGGGTCGCTCTTCCAGTACCCGGAGCTGTTCGTCGCCCACGCCTCGCTGTTCCTCGACGCGGAGCAGCCCTTCGGCGTCGCCGTCGCGAACGGAGGTGTGCTGTGAGCGCGCTCTCCGGCAAGACGGCGCTCGTCACCGGCGCCTCGCGAGGGATCGGGCGGGCCATCGCCCTGCTCCTGGCCGAGCGCGGCGCGCAGGTGCTGGTCCACTACGGGCGCGGCAAGGCGGAAGCGGACGAGGTGGTGGCGGCGATCACCCGCGGCGGTGGTCGCGCCCAGACGGTGCAAGCGGATCTCTCCGTCCCCGCAGGGCCGCACGCTCTCGCCAAGGAGGTGCGCACCATCGTCGGTGAGCGGCTGGACATCCTCGTCGCCAACGCGGGCATCTCGCGCGCCAAGAGCCTCGAGGAGACCACGGTTGAGGACTTCGACAGCCTCTTCGCGGTCAACGTGCGCGCGCCGTACTTCCTCGTGCAGCAGCTATTGCCGATCCTGTGCGCCGAGAGCAGCGTGATCTTCACCTCGTCGCTGGCGGCGCATGCGGCCGTCGGGCAGCTGTCGGCCTACGCGTCGACCAAGGGGGCCATCGACACGCTGGTGAAGCACCTGGCCCTCGCCCTCGGCGGGCGCGGCATCCGGGTGAACGCGGTCGCGCCGGGCGTCGTGGAGACGGAGATGTCGAGCTTCACCAAGAGCGAAGCCGGGCGCGACGTCACCCTCGGCATGCAGGCTCTCAAGAAGCTCGCCCAGCCGGAGGACATCGCCGGCGCGGTCGCCTTCCTCGCCTCCCCCGACGCACGCTGGGTCAGCGGCGACACCTTGCGCGTCGACGGCGGCTCGAAGCTGTCGGCGCCTTAAATGCCGTGGGGCCGGCGATTTCCAGCCCGCCCCGCGTCCGTCGACCGTCGTCAGCGAACACTGAAGGTTGCGACGGCGG
>JAMFST010000313.1 GCA_026225435.1 Labilithrix luteola | reverse complement strand
GTCGCCATCGCCGCCGTCGTCCCGGCGAAGTGCAGCCACCGGGTCACCGGGTTCAGGTGCTCGCCGACGTAGTAGGGCCAGAACTCGTCGAAGCTGCTGAAGGACGGGGTGGACGTCTGTTGATCGGAGGATGCGGAGGTCGGCTCGGTCATCGCTCCTGACCATGTCACTGGTCCGGAGTGAAGACCAGCGGGTAGGTCACCTGGATGACGGACCCTTCGTGCGAGGGGAAGGTGAGCCCGGAGAAGGAGCGGACGATGCAGCTGCTGACCTTGGCGTCGGGCATGTCGCTGTCGCCGAGCTGCGAGGTGGCCACGCTGCCGTCGCGGGCGATGATGAACTTCGTCGACACGCGGCCGGTGAGCGCCGGGTTGCCGACCAGCCCCTGCTCGTAGCAGAGGCGGAAGCGGCCGAAGTTCTGGCGGACGATGCGCTGGACGACCGCCGGGTCGAGGTTGCCGCTGCCTTCGAACAGCGGCGGACGATCGGCGCGGATCTGGTGCGGCGTGTGGCTGCCGAGGAGGCGGCCGTGGTCGTGGCCCATGCCGTCGGTGCCGTTGTGACCGTCGCCGCAGTGCGCGCCGCAGTTGCCGCCCCACGGCTCGCCGCCCGGGCCGAGGCCGCTGATGCCGTTGAGCGCGATGCCCGGACCGTCGCCGCCGCCGCCGGGGCCGAAGCCTTCGAGGCGCAGACCGCCGTTGCCGAGCGCGTCGTCGAGGCTCGTGGCGAAGAACTGGTTGCCGAGCGCGTTGCGATCGTCGCGGCCGTTCTCGAGGACGCCGCCGAAGGCCGCGGCGAGCGCGCGGTCGCTGGTGGGCTTGGTGGCGAGCACGCCGAGGATGGTGCTGTCGTTCATCTCGCGCATGGCTGCTTCGCGGACGAGGCGGATCTCGTTGGACGAGTCGGTGCGCTTGATGGCGAAGCGGGCGGGGACGGCCTTGGCCGACTTGTCGCCCATCTTCCCCTCGGCGCCTTCCGCGCGCTGCCCCTCGTCCCCCTTGTTCGCGAGCGGGGAGTCAGCCCCCTGCCCTTCGCTCGGCTGCTGCTCCTCCTCGCGGTCGGCGGTCGCCTGCAGCAGCTTCTGCATCTCCGCCATGTTCTGCCCGTCGATCGCCTCGGCGTCGGTGCCGCCGAGGCCGGGGAGGAAGTAGGCGAGCGCGCCGAGCAGGCCGGCGTGAGCGACGAAGCTGGCGGCGATGAACTTCATCGCGTCGCTGGAGGCGAAGGCGAAGGGGACGGCGGTGTCGAGCTGCGGCTTGCGACCGGCGCACACGGCGGCGACGCGGAAGGTGAGCTCCGAGCGATCGAGCCGCGCGTTGACCGAGCGACCGGCGGGGAGCGGCACCTCGAAGGCGCCGGCCACCTCGGCGGAGGGGAGCGCTTCTCCGCTGGCGGCGAGCGCGGAGACAGGGCGCGCCGCGCGACCCAGCTCGGCCACCTCGCACACCGCGCCGGGCGGCACGATCACCACCGGCTCGCCGTTGCGCAGCACCACCAGCGGACGGCGGGGGGCGCCGAGCTCCGCCTCTCCCACCACGTAGTCCGCTGCGTCGACCCCGCTGGCGTCGCTGCCGAGGGAGAACGCGCGCGGCGGCGTCAGGTGCTCGACGTGGAGCACGTTGTCTCCCCAGGAGACCGACACCTCGAGCGCCGCCACGTGCGAGAGCTCCACGTCCGCGGCGTTGACCGCCGGACCGCCGGTCATCAGCACGTACCGCTCGTTCGCCTGCGCCTGCGTTCCGCTGTTCTTCGTCGACATCATCGCCCTCACCTCTCGCCAGGAAAGACACGAGGCGCAGGACGGAGTTCCCGGGCACGATGCTTTTTGTGTCCGCCGGGAGCGGCTCCAGGCGTCTGGTCAATGAAGGAGCAAGTCGACCCATGAGTGAATTCGTTTTTCTCTACCGCGGCGGAGTCATCTACAAAACGCCGGGTGAGCCCGAGCGCTCGCCCCAGGAGATGCAAGCGCAGCTCGGCAAGTGGCGTGCCTGGTTCGCGGAGCTGGGCGCCAAGGGGCTGATCAAGAACCCGGGCGCGCCGCTCGAGCAGCCGTCGAAGCTGGTGAGCGGGCCGAAGAAGGCGGTGACGGACGGGCCCTTCGCCGAGAAGGACCTCGTCAGCGGCTTCACCATCGTCGAGGCGCGCGATCATGAGCACGCTCTCGAGCTGGCGATGGGCTGCCCCGGCCTCGGCATGGGAGCGACCGTCGAGGTGCGCCCCGTCATGAAGATGCACGTGTAGTGGAGCCGTCCCCCGGCTTCTTCCGGCGGCAATCGGGGCGGCTCGTCTCCGCCCTGACCCGCATCTTCGGCGTGCACAACGTGGCGCTGGCCGAGGACGTCACCCAGGACGCCCTCTGCCGCGCCATGGCGGTGTGGCCGTTCTCCGGCGTGCCGGAAGATCCGGGGGCGTGGCTGATGACGGTGGCGAAGAACCGCGCGCTCGACGTCCTGCGACGGGACAGGAACGCGCGGCGCTTCGCCCCCGACCTCGGCTTTCTCCTCGACAGCGAGTGGACGCTCGCGCCCACCGTCGCCGATCTCTTCGAGCCGCGCGCGGTGGCCGACGGCGAGCTGCGCATGATGTTCTCCTGCTCGGCGCCGACGTTGCCGGAGGAGGCGCAGATCGCGCTCATCCTCCACATCCTCTGTGGCTTCTCGGTGAGCGAGGTCGCCGGCGCGCTCCTCGGTACGGAGGCGGCGCTCGAGAAGCGCATCTCGCGCGCGAAGAAGACGCTGGGCGGGAGCGGGAAGCTCTTCGCCCTGCACGACGCCACCGAGCTGCAGGAGCGGCTGCCGGCGGTGCAGCGCGCGCTCTATCTGCTGTTCAACGAGGGGTACCACGGCGCCTCGCCGGTCCACGCGGTGCGCGCGACGCTGTGTCGGGAGGCGCTGCACCTGGCGCGCTTGCTCCTCGAGCACCCATCGTGTGACCGGCCGAGCACGCGCGCGCTGGTGGCGCTGATGTGCTTCCACGCGGCTCGCTTGCCGGCGCGACTCGACGCCGCGGGCGAGCTCGTCGCCTTGCGGGAGCAGGACCGCGCGCTGTGGGATGCGGCGCTCACCGCGGAGGCCAGGGCGCTGCTCGACGCCTCGGCAACCGGCGACGAGATCAGCGAGTACCACGTCGAAGCGGCCATCGCCGCCGTGCATGCCGACGCCGCGAGCGCCGGCGACACGCACTGGGGGGAGATCGTCGCGCTTTACGACGCACTGATGGGGCTGCGGCCGTCGCCGGTCGTGGCGCTCGGTCGGGCGATCGCCGTGGGCCAGGCGGAGGGACCGGGCGCGGGGCTCGAGGCGCTCCGAGCTCTCGAGGGGGACGCACGGGCGACGCGCGCCCCTTTTCACGACGCGGCGATCGCTGACCTCGAGTGGACGGCGGGGCGGCTCGACGTGGCCGAACGGCACCTCCAGGCGGCGCTGGCCAAGGCGCGCAATCCGCTGGAGGAGCGCTTCTTCCTGGAGCGCCTCCGGGTGCTCGCGGGGGATCGAGCTCCTCCATCTTCAAGCGTTCGTTGAGAACGGCTCCTCGCCATCTGCGACTGGGAGGTGCGCTGGTCGGAAGCCGGCTCCCCGACTCCGGCGTCACCGGTCCCACGGGTGGCGCCTGTCGCCGGCCTCTAGAGCTAGTCGAGCTCGTGCTCTCCCCGCGGCGGTCGCGGGTTTCCACCGCGCAGGCGCTTCTGCCACGCGTGCGACGCGCCCAGGCCAAAGGAATCGAGCGCCGGGACGATCTCGCTCTCCATGATCTCGCGCACGGCGAGCCGGCGCCCCTCGCTCTCGAGCACCCCGAGGGCGCGCGCCGCCGGCTCGTGGGTGGCCGAAGCATCGCGACCCCACCAGAACCGGCGCTCGATGCCGACCACGTTGCTGGCCATCCGATCGGCGAGGCGTTGCCGCTCCGCCTGCGTCCACTGCGGCGCGCGCCACGACAGGTAGTACCAGCCGAAGCGCGCGTGATGCACCTCGTCGGCCACGAGGTTGGCATGGAGCGCACCGACGGTCGCATCGGAGGAACGCTCGTGGCAGGCGCCGATGAGCGCGCAGGCGATGGTCTCGCTGATGGCGGCGACGTGGAGGACGGCGGCGTCGAGGGTCTCGAGCGTCACCTCCTTGCGCCAGGGGGACTCGAGAGGCTCCTTGTCGACGGAGACGGGGACGTCGTGTCCGGCGATCGCCGCGGCCATGCGCAGCGCGTAGTCCGCGTGGCGAGCCTCGTCGCTGCAGATGCTCGCCGCAGCGGTGAGCAGGTCGAGGGGCAACCCGGCGAGCGCCATCGCCGCCGTGAGCTGCGCGTACATCTGGACAGCGCCGTACTCGCCGATGGCGATTTGTTTGAAGGCGTCGAGGGCGAGGGCGCGCGCCTCGGGCGAGAACTGCTGGCGATCGAAGTCGTTCCAGGGGATGGGCTTCGGACGGCGGGTCGCCTTGCCGGCCACGCGTAGCTGGTGCTGGCGCGCGAGCGGCGTCGCGGTGAGGATGCGCCGCACCTCGACAAGACCGGCGCTCATCCTCCGTCACCCGCGTCACCCGCGTCCGCGGCGGCCGGCGTCTCTCCATCGGAGCCGGCGTCGGCCGCCGGGCAACCGGAGTACATGTCGCAGGACTCGTCGAAGATCGCCGGGTGGATGGCG